>CAJBIS010000039.1 GCA_903953195.1 uncultured Actinomycetes bacterium | reverse complement strand
TCAGGATCCGCGACCGTCGCCTCGAGGGCGACGACGGGGGACGTTCGTCCGATGACTCCTCGGACGACTCCGCCGATGATTCCGCCGACGACTCCGCCGATGATTCCGCCGACGACTCCGCCGATGACTCGTCGAGTGGCCGCGGGGTCGAGTCCGGTGATGACTCGTCGGGTTCGGGTGGCTGGGACGACGGTTCCCGCTCCGGCGGTGGTGGCCAGCGATCCGGTGACGACTCGTCGGGTTCGGGCGGCTCGGGGAGCGACGACCGTTCGGGCTCGTCCGGCGGCTCATCGACCGATGATTCCTCGGGCGGGTCGGGTCGAGGTCGGTCCGACGACGGCTCGAGAGGACACTCGTCATCGGGTGGGTCGTCCGGGGACGACTCGTCCGGCAGCGGCTCCGGTGGAGGCGACGACTCCGGTTCGCACGGCGACGACGACTGACGTCGGTCGACGAACCGGTCGGTTCAACCAGGTCGAGTTCCGGGCGGCGTGACCGTCCGGAACTCGTCCGCGTAGGCGAAGAGTGCGGGTGCACCCCCGGTCAGCACGATGACAGTCGGACGGTCGGGCCCGAGACGCCCGTCGGCCGCCCAGGTGGCCACGGCGTCGAGCGCCTTACCGGAGTACACGGGATCGGCGGCGATGCCCTCGGTCCCGCCGAGCAGCCGCACGGCGTCGACCATGCCCGCCGTGGGCATGCCGTAGCCCGGTCCCAGGAACTCGTCGGTCAGTTCGATGTCGATCAGTTCGCTGTCGATCGGTTCGATGTCGAGCGGTTCGGGCAGCCGGTCCGACCCGGAGTCGTCGATGAGCGCGGCGACCCCGGCGACGAGCTCGCGCACGACCGGTCCGGTCCGGTCCTCGGTGCGGTAGACGTCGACGCCGCGCACTCGGTCGGTGCGCCCGGCCCGGCGCAGTCCGAGCCACAGTCCGGCCACGGTGCCACCGGTCGACACGGCGACGACCACGTCGGACTCGGCGAGCCCGACGGCGTCGAGCTGCTGGGCGAGCTCCTCGCCGGCGGCGACGTAGCCGAGCGTGCCGACGGCGTTCGAGCCGCCCGGAGGGATCCAGTACGCGGTGCATCCCTCGGTCGCCAGCCGCGACCGCACGTCGGCGACGGCGGCCTCGAGTCGGGCGTCATCGGGAGCGACGACGGTGAGGTTCGCCCCGAAGATCTGATCCAGCAGGACGTTGCCGCCGTCGGTGAACGCATCGCCGGTGCGGGCCACGGCCCGGGTGAGCACCAGTTCGCAGCGGAGCCCGAGTCGGGCGCACGCCGCTGCGGTCTGTCGGGCGTGGTTGGACTGGAGGGCGCCGAACGTGACGACCGTGTCGCAGTCCCGGGCCAGCGCGTCGCCGAGCAGGAACTCGAGCTTGCGCACCTTGTTGCCGCCCAGGCCGAGTCCCGTCAGGTCGTCCCGTTTGAGCCAGATCTCGTTGCCGAGAGCGGCCGAGAGGCGGTCGGCCCGCTCGAGCGGCGTCGGCAGCTGGGCCAGGGCCACCCGGTGCATCGACGGATTCATGCACGATCACTAGCATGCGAGTCCGCCCGCACTCCCGACCGGGACGGGTTCGGCAGACGAGGAGTCAGCATCGTGGACGTTCGCATCGGCGTGACCTATTCGGTTCGGGAGATCGAGGTGCAGCTCGACGACGCCACCGACCGTGCCGCGTTGCGCTCGCAGATCGACGAGGTGCTGGCGTCGAAGGACAAGGTCCTCTGGCTCACCGACAAGAAGGGCCGTGAGGTCGGGGTGCCGTCCGGGAAGATCGCGTTCGTCGAACTGGGCGCCACCACCGACGAGCGCGCCTTCGGCTTCTCGGCCTGAGGTCCCGCACCACGCATGAGTCGCTCGTCGCTCGGCCTCCTGGAGCGGCGACTCCTGTTCGTCACCGGGAAGGGTGGCGTCGGCAAGACATCGGTCGCCTCGGCGATCGGTTGGCTGGCGGCCAGCCGAGGCCAACGGACGCTGGTCTGTGAGGTCGACGCCAAGGGCAACCTGTCGGACTTCTTCGGGGTCGGGCCGCTGTCGTTCGAACCGAGCGAGGTCCGACCGGACCTGTTCGCGATGGCGATGGACACCGAGGAGTCCCTCAAGGAGTACATGAAGCTGAACCTGCGCGTGCCGCTCGTGGCGCGCATGGGTCCGATCGCCCGGACGTTCGACTTCGTGGCCAACGCTGCGCCGGGGGTGAAGGAGATCCTGACGGTCGGCAAGCTGGCCTACGAGGTCCGCGAGCGCAACTACGACCTGGTGGTCGTCGATGCGTCGGCCACCGGTCACGTCGTCGGCCAGTTGGCGTCGCCGGTGGCGATCAACGATCTGATCAAGGTCGGTCTGGTGCGTTCGCAGACGGAGTGGATGATCGACCTGCTCACCGACGCCGACACGACGGGCGTCGTCGTGGTGACGGTGCCCGAGGAGATGCCCACGACCGAGACGCTCGAGCTGATCGACCGGCTGCGCGACGAGACCGAGATCGATGTCGCCTCGGTGGTGGTGAACCGGGTGCTCCCGGAGTTGCTCGGCCGCAATGAGGAAGTGCTGTTCGATCAGCTGCGCACGCCGGTCGGCGAGGCGTCGCTCGCGACGCTCGTCGGCGGTCCCGTCGACCATGTGCTCGCCGGTGCGGACCTGGCCGTGCGCATGCGCCGCAGCCGGGTGCAGCATCTCACCCGGCTCCGTGAGGGGCTGCCCACCGACGTCGAGCTGCTGTACCTGCCGTTCCTCTTCCACCGGTCCCACGGTGTGCGGGCCACGGCCCGGATCGCCGAGGCGATCGGCCAGGAGCTCGGGTTCTGATGGCCGAGTCGACCGCAGACGCCGGTCCCGCCGACGCGGGGCTCGAACCGCTGTGCCTGGCCAAGGAGGTCATCGTGTCGACCGGGTCCGGCGGCGTGGGCAAGACCACGACGGCGGCGGCCCTGGGCGCGGCAGCGGCGGCACACCTCGACATCAAGGTGCTGGTGCTCACGGTCGATCCGGCGCGCCGGCTCGCATCGGCGCTCGGCATGGAGCAGTTCGGCAACGTCGAGACCCGCGTCGACCCTGCGGCCTTCGCGTCCGCCGGCGTGCGCCCGGAGGGCGAGCTGTGGGCGCCTTTTTGCCCTTAGCCAAAGCCAATTCCACTTTCGCCCTGCCGCGTCCATTGAAATAAATCGACAGAGGCACAAGCGTCATGCCC
>CAJBIS010000038.1 GCA_903953195.1 uncultured Actinomycetes bacterium | reverse complement strand
GTGGCGCGGTCACCGACGACCTGATCGAGTTCCACCGCGCGATGGCCGCGGGCGGCGTCGCCATGACGACCGTCGCGTACCTGGCGGTGGCACCCGAGGGCCGCACCGACGACGGCTGCGTGGTCCTGAACGACGCCTCGGTGCCCAGTCTGCGCCGGCTCGCCGACGCCGTCCACGCCGAGGGCGCGCTCGTCGCCGGTCAGATCGGTCACGCCGGGCCCGTCGCCAACGCCGCGTCGAACGGCGTCGCCTCGATCGCTCCCGGACGCATGTTCAATCCGCTCGGCATGCGCCGCACGAAGGCCGCGACCCCCGCCGACCTGGAGCGCATCCTGGACGACTACGGCGCAGCGGCCCGCCGCGCCACCGACGCCGGGTTCGACTCGCTCGAGGTGCACCTGGGTCACAACTATCTGGCGAGCGCGTTCCTGTCGCCGAAGTTCAACCAGCGGACCGACGAGTGGGGCGGCACGCTCGAGGGCCGAGCCCGGTTCGCTCGTCGCGCCGTCGCCGCGGTGCGCGAGCACGCCGGTGAGCATGTCGCGGTCACCGCGAAGCTCAACATGGTCGATGGCGTGCGCGGCGGACTCGGCCTCGACGACAGCCTGCAGGTCGCGGCGTGGTTGCAGGACGACGGCCACCTGGACGCGCTCGAGCTCACGGGCGGCAGCTCACTCGCGAACCCGATGTTCCTGTTCAAGGGCGCCGCGCCGCTGCACGAGTTCCGGGCGACGCTTCCGTGGTATCTGCGGCCCGGGTTCTCGCTCGTCGGCGGCAAATTCCTGCGTGCGTACCCCTACACCGAGGCCTACTTCCAGGAGATGGCCCAGCAGTTCCGCGACGCGCTCACGCTTCCGATCATCCTGCTCGGCGGCATCAGTCGCCTCGACACCGCGGAACGGGCGATCGCCGCCGGATTCGACTTCGTGGCGCTCGGTCGGGCGTTGCTCCACGACCCGGACCTGATCAACGAGTGGGCCGCGGGCACGAACGTCGCATCGGGGTGCATCCACTGCAACCGGTGCATGCCGACGATCTACACCGGCACCCGCTGTCCGCTCGTCGATCCGCGACCCGGCGACCGACCGGTCACCGTCAACTGACGCCGGCAACCGCGGCGGGCCGTGGGCGTCAGCCGCCGGCGACCTCGCCGGCGAGCCACAGGTGGCGGGTGGTGGCGTCCTCATCGCTGAGGTCGTCGAGCCACGGGACCTGTCGGAACTCGTCGAGCCGGTCCGTCCAGGCGTCGGCCTCCTCGCCGACGATGCCGAATCCCGCGCGTTCGTAGGCTTCGCGCCACTGTGACCGACGCAGTCGGTTCACGTAGATGCTCCGGTTCGACGTCATGAGTCGCCACGTGCGCTCCGAGAACCGCAGGAACTCGAACATCAGTCGCGGGTCCCGGCGGCCGTGCGCGTGCGTCGTCAGATCGATGAGGGCGACCGTCCGACCGCTCGGCCGCAGCACCCGGTGGACGTCGGCGAGCAGCGCGTCAGGGTGCGTGACGTGCTCGAGCACCGAGTACGACCAGACCACATCGAAGGTGTCGTCAGGCCACGACAGTGCGCCGGCCGGATCGGTCCGGTAGTCGATGTCGAGTCGCTCCACCTCGGCGCTCGGCAGCGTCGCCCGGATGTCGAACGCCGCGTACCTCGCGCCGCTCGCCACCGCCGCTGCGGCCAACATCGACCCGTGGCCCGGGCCGAGCTCGAGGACGCTCAGCCCGTCGAGCGGTCGGTCCACGAACCTGCACATCTCGCCGAGGATGCGTTCGCCCTGTTCGGGGTCGCCGAGGATGCCGGTGACGGCGCGTCGATCAGCGGCCGCTCGCACCGGCGGCAGCAGGAGCGCTGCGTTCTTGGCCATCTCGGCGGGTGGAAACATGACAGACCTCTGGCGGAGGGAGGGGGATTCGAACCCCCGGGACCCGTGAAGGCCCAACGGTTTTCAAGACCGTCGCATTCGTCCGCTCTGCCATCCCTCCAGGATGCGCCCCGACCCTAGCCACCGCCGTGGACGAGCACTGCGGACACGCGTCCACCGCTCCCGTTCGGGCTTCGACTCACCGCACACGGGAGCGCAGGTCGCTCACCCATTCGTCGGCCTGCGCGCGGGCGGCGCTCACCTCGCGACGCTGCTGCGGCGCGGCGGCCCCGGCGGCCGGGTACGAGCCCAGGAACTTCACGTCGGCCTGCGTGGCCTTGAGTGAACGGAGGCAGTCGGCGACCACCTCGTCGGCGACGTGGCCGTCGAGCTCGAGGAGGAAGCAGTAGTCGCCGAGCGAGGTCTTGGTCGGACGCGACAACAACAGGGTGAGGTTGATCGACCGGGCCGCGAACTCCTGCAGGATCGACAGCAGCGACCCCGGGCGATCGGCCTGCTGGTAGACGACGATCGACGTCTTGTCGTGTCCGGTGGGCGCGGGAATCCCGTCGGCGGCGACCAGCACGAACCGGGTGCGGTTCTCGGGGTGTGACTCGATGTCCTCGGCGGCGATCGTCAGTCCGTAGACCTCGGCGGCGCGCCGGTTGGCGATCGCGGCGACGGCCGGGTCGCCGGTGTCGGCCGCGGTGGATGCCGCGTCAGCGGTGGAGTTGGCAGCCCGGTAGGAGACGTCGCCCAGGTTGGCGCGCAGCCAGTCGCGGCACTGCGCCGTGGCGACCGGAATGGATCGCACCTCGGTGATGCGGTCGAGCGGGGCGCCGGGTTGTGTGAGCAGGTGCAGGGACACCGGCTCCACGAGCTCTCGCTGGATCAACACGTCGACGTCGAAGGCCAGCGTGTCGATCGTGGCGTTGACCGTGCCCTCGATCGCGTTCTCGATCGGGACGACACCCAGATCGGCCTCGCCGTCGTGGACTGCGAACAACACGTCGGCCATGGACGGGTAGGGCACCATCGCCGCTGCGGCGAGATCGGGCTGCGAGCGGGCGGCCTGTTCGGTGAACGTGCCGGCCGGTCCCAGGTACGCAACGCGCGAGCCGGAGCTGCCGGGGGAGTGCGAGGCCATGGGCGCAGGGTAGTGGTGCGGCATGCGCGTCCCGAAGGACATTCGACGGGTCACCGGACGCAGCGGTCCGTACCATGACGACGTGGATGTGACGGTGGCGACTGCGACCCGACCGACGGCCCGTTGGATCGGACCGGCGTGGGCTGACCAGTTGATGGTCTGGTCGTGGGTGCCGTTCGCGATCATCGGTGCGGTGGTCGCCGACCCGCGGGCGCTGATCGTCGTGATCACGCTCACGCTGGCGTTCAGCTTCAGTCACCAACTCCTGACGCTGCCGCTCGTCTACGGCGACCGCGACACCTTCCGGTCCCGGCGGCTCGTGTTCCTGGTCGCGCCGATCGTGCTGCTCATCGGGATCGCCGTCATCCGGAGCCGGGCGTTCCTGCTGCTCGCGCTCGTGGCCGCCGGATGGAACGCCTTCCACACCGTGCAGCAGCGCTACGGGCTGGTGCGCATCTACGGCCGCAAGGTGGGACAGGACCGACCGGGTGTGGAGCGCTGGCTGCTGTTCGCCGGATTCGCCGCCGCGGTCACGCTCGCCGTCGCGTCACCTCGGTTGGGTGAGGGGCTGGGCGATGGCGTGCTCGACCTGGGACAACCCGGTTCCAACACGGCGATCCTCGACCTGCTCATCTCGATGCAGTCGGCCGCCGCGGTCGTCGCCGTGCCCGTGCTCGTGGTGGTCGTCGTCCTGGGCGCGGTGTGGTGGACCCAGGAACGGGTGCGGCCGGCCAACCCGGCGAAGCGCTGGTACCTGGCCAGCACGATGTGCCTGTTCGCCGTCGCGCCGTTTGCGCCGCTCGCGGCGCTGCTCGGCTTCGTCGGCAGTCACGCCGTCGAGTACTACGTCGTTGTCGCCCGTTCGCTGCGGGCGCGCACCGACACCAAGCCCGAGTCGAATCTGGCGCGGGTCACCCGAGCGGCGCGGCCGTGGCCGGCGGTCGTGGTGTTCGGCGTCGGCGGCGCCGCGGCGGTGTACGCCCTGATGCTCGGCGGCTGGGTCGACGCGTTCGCCGTGCTCGCACTCACGTTCGGCGCGATGCACTTCCTCTTCGACGGGCTCATCTGGCGGACCGGTCGACCGGCGTACGCGGCGACATTCCGACCG
>CAJBIS010000037.1 GCA_903953195.1 uncultured Actinomycetes bacterium | reverse complement strand
TCGGCCCCGGCAAGCGCCAGCTATTGGGCAACTCCGGCGTCGGCCTCGCCGGCGACGCGTTCGACGGACCGCGAGTCGAGGGCGCCTACGTCTCCGGACTGTCCGGGGCGACCGCGGTGCTGCGGGCCAGGACGCTCGGCGGCTGACCGTCCGGGGTGAAGCCGAGCACCTCGCCGTAGAACGCCAGCTCGCACTCGAGCGCCCGGACGATGTTCGCCGCCTGGCGGAACCCGTGCGCCTCACCGGCGAAGACCACGTACCCGTGCGCCACCCCTCGCGCGGCGAGTGCGCCCCGGAGCAGTTCGGCCTGCGACACGGGCACCACCGGGTCGTCCGCGCCCTGGAGGATGAGCACGGGGACGTCGATGCGCTCGACGTGCGTGAGCGGCGAGCGTTCCACGTACGTCGCCGCGTCCTGTGGCCACGCGCCGACGAGGCCGTCGAGGTAGCGGGACTCGAACTTGTGGGTGTCGGCGGCCAGCGCGGTCAGGTCGGTCACGCCGTAGAGGCTGCACGCCGCTGCGAACACGCCCGATCCTCCCGACCGGCGGTCCTCGCCATCACGGACCAACGCCGCGAGCGCGGTGAACCCACCGGCCGACCCGCCGCGGATCACACAGCGATCGCGGTCGACGAGCCCGTGGTCGGCCAGCCAGCGCGCCGCGGCGCGGCAGTCCTCGACGTCGGCGACGCCCCAGGCCCCGCGGAGCAGATCGCGGTATCGGCGCCCGTATCCGGTGGATCCCCGGTAGTCGACCTCCAACACGGCGAACCCTCGGGTCGTCCAGAACTGGACCGACGTCGAGAACTCGGCGCGCGACGCGGCCGTGGGGCCACCGTGGATCCGAACGATGAGCGGTGGCAGCGTGCCCGGGGGCGAAGCGGCACGGGTCGACGTCGGCGCGTGGAAGAGCCCGTGCGCGTGCTCGCCGTCCGAGGTGGGGAAGGTGATGGCGCGCGGGACCGAGATGTCGCCGTCGGCGAGCGGTGCGGTCGTGGCGCGCAGGTCGAGTGACGCCCCGGTGCTCAAGTCGACGAGCCACACGGACGTGGGCGCGGTCGGCGAGCCGGCGACGAGCGCGACGTGGTGGCCACTCACCGCGACCGACTCGACGTGTGTGAACGTCGGCCCCGGCATGAGCACGGCAGTGGTATCCGGCGTCGCGACCCACATCGTGTCGAACCCGTCGGCGACCGCCGCGAACACGATGCGACCGTCGTCGGTGAAGCCGAACCGGGCGCCACCGGCGACCCACCGCGGCTCGCCGACCTCGCCGACGCCGGTCCACTCCGGACGGCGCTCGTCGCCCGCCCCCTCAGCAGGTACGCCGGGACCACCGGCCCGGTGGAGCAGCCAGTCGTCGCTGCGGTCGTCGCACCACCAGAGCTCGCCCTCGGGGCTCCACCGTGGCAGGCACACCGACACGGGCGGCATGCCGGTGTCGCCGACACCGCGCCCGCCGGCCACCCGACGCGGGTCGCGCACCGCCGGGACGCCGCCCTCGACATCGAACCAGCCGGCCCAGAGTGCCGCAGCGTCCCACGGCATGTCCGGGTGGTCCCACTGCAGCCAGGCGAGGCATCGTCCATCTGGCGACAGCGTGGGCGCGGCCACGAAGTCCGCACCGGCCACGACCGTCAGCGCCTCGGTCGGCACGGCCTGATCGGCGCGGCACGCGACGAGTTCGTTGACCGGTTCATCGCGCGGCCCGTGCGACCGCTGCACCTCGCGCTCGCAGACCAACCACCGTCCGTCCGGCGTCACCGTCCCGGACGCGTGGCGGGCGACGAGTCCGGCCACCTCGGCCGTCACCGGCGCAGCGACTCCCGACCGGTCGAGTCGGTGCACCTGCTGTGTCGCGGCGTCGACGAGGAACATCCGATCACCGTCGTCCCACCACGACCCGCCGCCGTACTCGTTGACGGCGCTGCGCGCCGAGGTCGCAGCGGGCCCGAGGTCCCGGGGTGAGGACGCATCCGTCGCCCCGAGTGCCCCCACCCATTCGCACAGTGCGCCCCGGCCTCGCTCCGCGGGACGCGACTCCTGCCAGCGCACACGGACGGTGCCGTCGGCGAGCTGGGCGACCCGCACGCCGTCGAAGCGGACCGCTCCGGCCGCCGCCATCTCCGCCGTCAGTGCGGACGGCCACGACCCGTGGGGCGCGACCACCGGCTGCGGCGTGTCGGTCACCCCTCGACCAGTTTCTGGATGCGCGCCAGACCCTCCTCCAGGTCGGCGTCACCGAGGGCGTACGAGAAGCGCCCGTAGCCCGGAGCGCCGAACGCCTCACCGGGGACGAATGCGACGTTCACCTCGTCGAGGATCAGGTCGGCGAGCTCCACCGTGGTCGACGCCGTGCGGCCCGCCAGTTCCCTGCCGAGCAGACCGGTCAGATTCGGGAACGCGTAGAACGCCCCTTCGGGCTCGAGGCAGGTGATGCCGTCGGTCGCGTTCAACATCGCGTGCATCGTCCGACGTCGACGGTCGAAGGCGGCGCGCATGTCGTCGACCGCGTCCAGATCGCCCGACACCGCCGCGAGTGCCGCGTGCTGCGCGACGTTCGCGACGTTCGAGGTGAGGTGGCTCTGCAGGTTCGACACCGCGGCCACCACGTCGGCCGGACCGAACATCCACCCGACACGCCACCCGGTCATGGCGTAGGTCTTGGCGACGCCGTTCAGGACGATGCACGAGTCGGCCAGCTCGGGGACGACCGCGGCGATCGAGTGGAACTCGACGTCGCCGTAGACCAGGTGCTCGTAGATCTCGTCCGTGATGACGATGACGTCGTGCTCCAGCGCCCAGCGTCCGATCGCCTCGATCTCGTCACGCGGGTAGACGGCGCCCGTGGGGTTGGAGGGCGACACGAAGATCAGCGCCTTGGTGCGGGGCGTGCGTGCCGCCTCGAGCTGCTCGACGGTCACCCGGAAGCCGGTGGCCTCGGTGGTCGGCAGCACCACCGGCACGCCACCGGCGATGGCGATCGGCTCGGGGTACGTCGTCCAGAACGGCGCCGGGAGCAGGACCTCGTCACCGTCGTCGACCACCGCGACGATCGACTCGTACACGGCCTGCTTGCCGCCGTTCGTGACGACGATGCGGGCCGGGTCGACCGTCACGCCGGAGTCGCGCAGGGTCTTGGCGGCGATGGCCTCCCGCAGTGCCGGCAGCCCCGGTGTGGGCGAGTAGCGGTGGTTGGCCGGGTCCGCGCACGCCGCTGCGGCCGCCTCGACGATCGCCGGGGGCGTCGGGAAGTCGGGCTCGCCGGCCCCGAACCCGATGACCGGCGCGCCGGCGGCCTTGAGTGCCTTGGCCTTCGCGTCGACCGCGAGCGTGGCCGACGGGGTGATGGCGGCGATCCGCCGGGCGATCCGAGACGATCCAGAACCAGTGCTCATGACACCCGAACCTAGTGGCGACGCAGCGTCGCTCCGAACGGGTTCCGCACCGACTCGCCCGCCGACGCCCGACCCGGCTCGACTCGACCACCACGGTCCTGCGACCCCCGCCGCATCGGTCAGACTGTCCCAGTGAGCTCCATCCCTGACATCGCGATCCCCGACGACCTCCTCCCCCACGACGGCCGGTTCGGATGCGGACCGTCGAAGATCCGCCCCGACGCCGTCGAGATGCTCGCCGGTTCCGCCGGGCACTACCTGGGCACCAGCCACCGGCAGGCGGCGGTCCAGTTCAAGGTCGGCGAGCTGCGCAACGGTCTCGCCGAGATGCTGTCGCTGCCCGACGGCTACGAGATCATCATCGGCAACGGCGGAACGACCGCGTTCTGGGATGCCGCGACGTTCTGCCTGATCGACGAGCGCAGCCAGCACCTGACCTTCGGCGAGTTCTCGTCGAAGTTCGCGACCGCAGCGGCCGCCGCACCGTTCCTCGGTGAGCCCGAGGTCATCAGCACCGACCCGGGTGACCATCCGGTCGCCGTGGCGCACGACGGCATCGACGCCTACTGCCTGACCCACAACGAGACGTCGACCGGTGTGGCGATGAGCCCGCAGCGTCCCGACGGCAGCGACGGCGCCCTCGTGCTCGTCGACGCCACGTCCGCCGCCGGTGGGCTGCGGGTCGACATCGCGCAGACCGACGTCTACTACTTCGCCCCGCAGAAGTGTCTGGCCGCCGACGGCGGGCTGTGGCTCGCGGCCTGCTCCCCCGCCGCCATCGAACGCATCGAGCGCATCACCAGCGGCGACCGCTGGGTGCCG
The DNA here is from genome assembly GCA_903953195.1 of uncultured Actinomycetes bacterium. Lineage (GTDB taxonomy): Bacteria > Actinomycetota > Acidimicrobiia > Acidimicrobiales > Microtrichaceae > SXMI01. The sequence continues at coordinate 2,283 of CAJBIS010000037.1, read as the reverse complement.
GCGTTCCTCGACCTCGGCATCGCGCTCGAGAACTCCCGCAAGGACCAGACGTACAACACCCCGGCGCTCGCGACGCTGTTCCTGGCCGTCGAGCAGGTCAACTGGGTGCTCGAGCACGGCGGACTCGAGTTCGCCGCCGGACGGTGCGACCAGTCGGCGGCCACGCTGTACGGCTGGGCGGAGCAGCACGCCGCGGCGACACCGTTCGTGGCCGACCCGGCCAAGCGGTCGCACGTCGTGGCCACGATCGACTTCGACGACAGCGTCGAGGCGTGGATCCTGGCGGCGATCCTGCGCGACAACGGGATCGTCGACGTCGAGCCGTACCGCAAGCTCGGCCGCAACCAGTTGCGCGTCGCCATGTTCCCGGCCATCGATCCGTCCGACATCGCTGCACTCACGGCGTGCGTGGACCACATCCTCGAGCGCGTCGCCTGACGCCGCGCCGTCCGTTCAGCGACGGACGAGCTCGGGCAGCCACCGGGACCGCAGCCCGATCAACACGGCGAGCGACACCGCGACCAGCACGAGACTCATGACCGTGGCCGCACCGGCGTCCACGTCGAGCCCCAGGTAGATGGCGAGCGGCAACGTCTGCGTCCGGCCCTGCAGGTTGCCGGCGAACGTCACCGTGGCCCCGAATTCACCGAGCGCACGGGCCCATGCGAGCACGACACCGGCCACGATCGCCGGGGCCGTCGCCGGAAGCGTCACCTCGCGGAACGTGCGCCACCGCGAGGCGCCGAGCACCACCGCCGCGTCCTCGTCGCCGGCTCGACGGGTCCGCAGCGCCGCCTCGACCGTCACCACCAGGAACGGCATCGCCACGAACGTCTGCGCCACCACGACCCCGGCGGTCGAGAACGGGAGCACCACACCGAACCGGGACTCGAGGAACCCGCCGAGCACCCCCCGCCGGCCGAGCGCCGCGAGCAGTGCAACGCCGCCGACCACCGGGGGCAGCACGATCGGCAGCGCAACGACACCGCGCAGCACCGCTCGTCCGACGAACTCCGTCCGCGCGAGCACCCACGCCAGCGGGACACCGAACACGACGCTGAGCGCTGCGGCGACGGTCGACGTGCCCAGCGACAGCACGAGCGCGTCGCGCACCACCGGCGAGGTCACCACCTCGACGAGGCGCGACCACGGCGCACCCACCACGAGCGCGACGATCGGCAGGCAGAGGAACACGGCCCCGATCGCCGCGAGCACCGCGATGGCCACGGGCGGGCGACGGGCGCGCGTCCCGGCACCCTCGGCCGTGCCGCTCGACGCGCTCATGGCACACCGAACCCGGCGGCACGCAGCGTCGGTCGTCCGGGGCCGAGCACCCAGTCGACGAACACGATCGCGGCCGCAGTCGGTCGACCACCGTCGGGTGGCCGGGTGGGCGCGATCAGGTACTGCGCCCGCACCTGGTCGTCGCCGTCGACCGGCACCGCATCCACCGTCGTCGACGCGGCGCGGACGTCCGTGACGTAGACGATGCCGGCATCGAGATCGCCGGATGCCACCTTGGCGAGCAGGGAGCGCACGTCGGGCTCCTCGGTCACGGGCACCGGCGTGATGCCCGCCCGTTCCAGCGACTGCCGGGCGTACCGTCCGCACGGCGCCGTCGACGCGCACAGTCCGGTGCGTCGTGCCGGATCGCCGAACGCCGCGAGGTCCGTGACTCCGGCCGGGTTGCCCGTCGGCACGGCGATCGCGAGCTCGTTCGTGGCGAACGCCGACGGGGCGACGCCACGGCTGCCGATCCGGTCCATGGCCGCACGGTCGGCCGACGCGAAGACCGCCGCAGGTGCGCCGTCGACGATCTGCTGCGCGAGCGCCGAGCTCGATCCGGCGTTCACCTGCACGTCGACGCCCGGGTGGGCGCGCTCGACCTCGTCGGCGATCTGCGTGAACACGTCGGTCAGCGATGAGGCGGCGAACACCACGACGGTGCCGGTCACGGCCGGCGCGCCGTTCGACGCGCTCGTCGAGGCGGCGTCGCCGCGACCTCCACCGGCACACGACGCCGCCACCGCGGCCACCACCACGGCCACCACGAGGCCGAGCAACGCGCAGGAGCGCGCGCCGGGGCCGTCGCTCACACCGGCACCTCGACCACCACGTTCGTGGCCTTGACCGACGCCACGGCGAGCACCCCCGGCCGGAGCCCCAACTCCTCGACCGCCTCGCTCGTCATCAACGACACGATGCGGTGCGGGCCGGACTGGATCTCGACCTTCGCGGCGACCCGGTCGACCTCCACCGCGGTGACGAGGCCGACGAACCGGT
>CAJBIS010000036.1 GCA_903953195.1 uncultured Actinomycetes bacterium | reverse complement strand
CGATGCCGATCAGCACGGCGATGATGACGATGGGGAGTGGTCCGAAGACCTCCTTGCGTCGCGCCTTGGCCTCGTAGGCCTCGTTCGCCTTCGAGCCGACCTTCGGGAGGTGGTGCTGTTCCGGCTTCCGTGGTTTGCCGCCGCTGCTGCCCATGACCCGACCCTACCGCCCCGGAGCCGCAACTCCGGCGAGTCGGCCGAGGACCCGACTGCGGCGTGCGGTATCGTCCGACGTCGTGGTGCACGCCGGAGCCAGCGAACTCGACGCCGGTGTCCGCACGGTCGCCGACGAGCTCGAGATCCGCAACCTCGTCGCCCGTCTCGCCCACCTCGCCGACGGCGACGACATCGATGCCTACGTGGACTGCTTCGCCGTCGACGGCCGATGGGAGCACCCGAGTGCCCCGCGGCGGGGCCACGCAGACATCCGGGCCGGGCGACTCGAACGAGTCGCCGACGGCAGCGTCGGACCCGGCTCCGGCACCCGCCATGTGGCCACGACCGTCGAGGTGCGCCTCGACGGGGACCGGGCGACGGCACGATCCACCTGGCTCTACGTGACCGGGACCGCCGGAGCGCCGGTGGTCGCATCGACCGGCACCTACGACGACGAGTTCACCCGCACCGGCAACGGCTGGCGGATCACCGTGCGACACATCACGATCGACAACGACACGACCGCACCTCAGGAGCAGCCATGACCTCGCACCCACCGCTCACGATCCCCCAACTGCTGCTCGAGTCGGTCGCCGCCCACGGCGACGTCGAGGCGCTCGTCGACGGTGACGTGTCACTCACCCACGGCCAGTTGCTCGCACACGTGCAGCGTGCCGGCCAGGCGCTCATCGCCGCGGGTGTGCAGCCCGGCGACCGGATCGCGATCTGGGCACCGAACTGCTGGGAGTGGGTCGTGGCCTCGCTCGCCACCCACTGCGTCGGTGGCGTGCTGCTGCCGATCAACACCCGCTACCGCGGCAGCGAGGCCGCCTCGCTGCTGCAGCGGTCCGCGGCCCGGGTGCTGTTCACCGTCACCGACTTCCTGGACACCAACTACGTGTCCCTCCTCCTCGACGGACCCGACGGTCGACCCGAACTGCCCGATCTGCAGCAGATCGTGGTGCTCCGTGGCAGCGAGCACGCCGAGACCACGACGTTCGGAGCGTTCGTCGAGTCCGGGGGGTCAGTCGGCCCGGAGCAGTTCGACGTCCGCGCCGCGGCGGTGACGCCGGACGACCTGTGCCATCTCATGTTCACCTCGGGCACGACCGGCCAGCCGAAGGGCGTCATGTTGGAGCACGGCGCGGTCTGCCGGGGGTTCGAGTCGTGGTGCGACGTCATCGGACTGCGGGCCGGGGACCGCTACCTGGTGGTCAACCCGTACTTCCACAGCTTCGGACTCAATGCCGGCATCCTGGCGTGCCTCATGCGCGGCGCCACGAACCTGCCGCACGCCGTGTTCGACGTCCCGGCGATCATGCAGCGCATCTCGGACGACCGGATCACCGTGCTGCCCGGGCCGCCGGCGATCTACCAGAGCATGCTGCAGCACCCCGATCTGGACCCGTCGAGGCTCGGGACGCTGCGACTGGCGGTCACCGGCGCCGCGGTGATCCCGGTGCAGTTGATCGTCGACATGCGGGAGGTCCTCGGGTTCGACACCGTGGTCACCGGCTACGGCCTGACCGAGTCGTCGGGCATCGCCACCATGTGTCGGCACGACGACGACCCGGAGACGATCGCCACCACGTCGGGGCGTGCCATCCCCGGTGTCGAGGTGCAGGTGGTCGACGAGACGGGCGCCGAGGTCGAGCGGGGCACCAACGGCGAGATCGTCGTGCGGGGCTACAACGTCATGCGCGGCTACGCCGACGATCCCGACGCCACGGCCGAGGCCATCGACGCCGACGGCTGGCTCCACACCGGCGACATCGGCGTGATGGACGAGCGCGGCTACATCCAGATCACGGACCGCATGAAGGACATGTTCATCGTCGGCGGGTTCAACGCGTATCCGGCCGAGATCGAACAGGCGCTCGGCGCGCATCCGCACATCGCCCAGGCCGCGGTGATCGGGATTCCCGACGAGCGCCTCGGTGAGGTGGGCATGGCCTTCGTCGTACCCACCGGCGGCGCGACCATCGATCCCGACGAGGTGATCGCGTGGGCCCGGGAGCGCATGGCGAACTACAAGGCGCCGCGTCGGGTCGAGGTCATCGAGGCGCTGCCGCTGGTTCCGGCCGGCAAGGTCGACAAGAACGCGCTGCGGACGCGGGCCGGGGTCTGACGGTGCGGCTCGGAGACATCGCCAACGCCGCGGCAGCCGACAACGGGCAGCCGCTCGACGGGGTGCGGATCCTCGCGCTCGAACAGATGCAGGCGCTCCCCTACGCCACACAACTGTTGGGCCGGCTCGGCGCCGAGGTCGTCAAGGTCGAGTCGCCCCGTGGCGGCGATCTGGGGCGGTCGTCGCTCCCGGCGATGGCCGACCCGGGCGGCCGCCCGATCGGCGCCACCTTCCTGCGGAACAACCTGAACAAGCAGAGCATCTGCATCGACCTGAAGCAGCCCGAGGGCCGCGACCTGGTGTTCTCACTCCTCCCCCACTTCGACGTGCTCGCCGAGAACTTCAAGCCGGGGGCGATGAGCCGGCTCGGCCTCGGGTACGACGACGTCCGGGCCGCCGATCCGAGCTGCATCTACGTGTCGGTCTCGGGGTTCGGCAACACCGGCGACTCGCCGTACCGGGAACGCCCGGCCTTCGCGTCGATCACCGAGGCGATGTCGGGGATCTACACGTTCATGGCGGAGCCCGGTCAGGCGCCGACCGCCAACCCGGTCGGCGCGCTCGGCGACATCTCCGCCGGCCTGTTCACCACCATCGGGATCCTCGCCGCGCTGCGCCACCGCGAGGCGACCGGCCGCGGCCAGTACGTCGATGTCGCCATGCTCGACTCGGTGATCGCCATGACCGACATCGTGGCGAACTTCTGGTCGATGGGGCTGCGCGGCGGCGAGGTCGGACCCGTGGTGCTCACCACCTTCCGGGCCGACGACGGCTGGTTCGTCCTGCAGGTCGGGCGCGAGCACCAGTTCGCCGCGCTCATGGATCTGATCGGCCGGGCCGAGTGGGTCGAGGACCCCCGGTTCAGCTCGCGGCAGGGCTGGGTCGACCATCTCGAGTCGGACCTGCGTCCCGCCATCGAGTCGTGGGCCGCCGGCCGGAGTCGCCTCGAGGCCTGCGAGCTCCTCGCCGGCGCCGGGATTCCCGCCGGACCGTGCTTCACCGACGACGAGGTCGTCGCCGACCCGCATGTGGATCGACGCGACATGCTCGTGGCCATGGACCGCGTGGACGGTGTCGACGAGCCGATCCTCGTCCCGGGCAACCCGGTGAAGCTGTCGGAGGTCGCGATCGGACCCGAGACACGGGTGCCCTGGCTCGGCGAGCACACCGATGAGGTGTTGCGCCGCGAGTTGTCGCTCGACGATGCGGAGCTCGACGGGCTCCGGGAACGCGGCGTCATCGCGTGAGCGCCTGGCCCTCGAGCGAGCGGTGGACCAGCACCGACACGCCACTCGGCACCGTCGTCGTGGTCGCCGACCACGCGGGCCTGCGCTCGATCGGATTCCCGGACGGGGACGACCCGGACCGGATCGGGGCCCGAGGTGACGTCGAACTCCGATGGTTGGCCGCGACGGTTGACGACTGGTTCGACGGCGATCCCACGCTCGAGACCCTTCCCGTGCATCTCGACGCCACGGCGTTCCAGCGCGACGTGCTCGACGAGCTGCGGCGGATTCCGCCGGGTGGGCGACGCTCCTATGCCGAGGTCGCGGCACGTGTCGGACGACCCGCCGCCGCACGGGCGGTCGGTCAGGCCTGTGGGCGGAACCCGGTGGCACTCGCGATCCCCTGTCATCGAGTCGTCCGCGCCGACGGCGAGCTGGGCGGCTACGCATGGGGGGTCGAACGGAAGGCGGCGCTGCTGACGCTCGAGGATCTCGAGCGACGAGACGGATGCCGACACGACCCGAAGCGAGGAACCCGATGACCGCGGACACCCCGACCGGCACTGCCGCCGGCACCACCGCCGGCACCACCGACGGCACCACCGACGGCACCGCGCGCCGGCGGCGCGGCTGGCTCCGCTCGGCCGCCGCCGTTGCGGCGCTGGCGGCCACGGCGCTCCTCCTGCCCGGCTGCGGCAACAAGCCACCGCCACCCGCCGCCCAGCCGCCGTGCGCCGGCGACACCGGTGTCGGCTCCCCCGTCCCGGCCGGAGCGAGACCCGGTGACGTCGTGCGCACCCAGGAGCTCACCGCCACCGACGCCAGCGGCGACGCCAGCCCCGGCTTCCCGACCGGCGCCCGCGTCTGGCGCATGCTCTACGTGTCGTCGAGCGAGTCGGAGTCCGATCTCACGCTGGTGTGCGGCACGGTCACGCTGCCCACGGCCGGCCCGACGCTCGCCACGGCCGCTGGAGCAACGGCGGGCCGAACCCGCGTCCTCACCTGGACCCACGGAACCCAGGGCCTCGACCAGCCCTGTCTGCCCTCGAGCGACCCGGCCAAGGGGATCTGGGGACCGATGCCGGCCGGCATCCAGACGGTCGCCTTCGGCAGCCTGCTCGGCAAGCACGAGGGGCAGCCGTCCGGCGGCATGCTCCAGTACGCGGTCGACCAGGGCTGGATCGTGGCCACGCCGGACTACCAGCCGAACGACACCTACGTCATCGGCCGCATCGCCGCCGCGAACGCGATCGACGCCGTGCGCGCCGCGCGCCAGGTGAGCGCGCAGGAGTTCCCGGCGACGGGTGACGTCGGCTCGGACCTGGTCGTCGCCGGACACTCACAGGGTGGCCATGCCGCACTGTGGACCGGCCAGCTCTTCGATCCCTACCTGGCCGCGACCGGCACCGAACCGGGCACCATCCGCCTGCTCGGCGTTCTGGCCCTCGCCCCCGCCGCGAACTTCATCGTCCAGCCGGACCGGCAGCCGGGCACGGAGTTCGGCGATGGTCTCGCCGACCGCGAGATGCACCAGTCGATCAGCATCATCCCGCTGCCGATCGAGCAGTTGCAGCTCGCCGTCGGGCCGGCGCTCTTCTCGTACATCTTCGGGTCGTGGGCCAGCTTCTCGTCGTCCGGGTCCTCCTCGGCGGGCGCAGCCACCCCGGCGGCACCGACCACACCACCGCTGCAGCTCGACGCGGTCGCCACCGCCGAGGGGCAGGACACGATCTCGCAGGTGATGCCGCTCTGCCTGTCCGGCGCGGGAGCCACCAAGATCAAGCAGGCCGTGTCGCAGTACTACAACGCCGGGAGACACCAGATGCTGGTGCCCGAGCTGTGGAACCTGCCCCCCGACTACTCCGAGGGCGAGTACTTCACGGGCGGGGTCGACCGGGCGTGCGCCACGACGCCGCCCGGCCCGCTCGCCGACTGGTGCTCGTGGATCCGATGGAACATCCCGGGACCGCTCGGTGACAACCCGTTCCCGAAGGTCCCCACGGACCGGGGACGGCCGGTGCCGGTCCTCATGGCGCAGGGCACCGATGACACCGTCGTGCACTGCGTCGCCCCGGACGGGCTGCCCGCTGCGGCCGTGGCGCCGGTGGCCGACTGCACCTCGACGGCGCTCTTCACGTCGATGGAGTCGACGTACTGCCCCACATCGGGTGCCGCCGGATCGCTCGAGCTGGTGCAGTTCAAGCCGGGCCCGAACAGCCCGGCGAGCCACCTCTCGATCCCCGGCCAGCTGGCAGCGCGGAGTCCCGGCAAGGCGGCGAGCGACCTCACGTTCGACGGCTCGCGCAGCCAGCAGTTCATCACCTCGGCGTTCGAGGGAACGACCGAGCCGGGCTGCCGGTCGTCGGTCGCCAACCCGTGACGGAGCCGGCCGGGCGGCGTCAGTCGACGACGGTGATGGCGTACTCGGGGCAGTTGTCCGCCGCGAGCTGCGCCTTCGCCTCGAGCGAGGCCGGAACAGGACCGTCGATGCGGACCACCGCGTAGCCCTCGTCGTCGACGTCGAACAACTCCGGCGCGAGCAGGTAACAGCGGTTGTGTCCCACGCACTTGGTCCGGTCGAACTCGATCTGCACGATGCCTCCTGGGGTGCTCGTCAACCGCCGACGATGCGGACGGGCAGCTCACGCGGCCCTCGGACCTGACCCGACGACCACCGCACCGCGTCGGGGTCGGCGAGTTCGAAGTCCGGCACCCGTGCCAGCCACTCCTCGATCGCCACGCGGAGTTCCATGCGGGCGAGGTTCGAGCCGAGGCACCGATGGATGCCGAGCCCGAACGCCGCGTGCCGGTTGCGTTCGCGGTCGATGACGAACTCGTCGGCCGCCTCGAACGCCTCGGGGTCGCGGTTCGCCGCCGGGAACGGCAGCAGCACCCAGTCGTCGACCGCCATCGGACACCCGCCGATCTCGACCTCGGAGGAAACCATCCGAGCCATCGTCACCGGCGCGTAGAACCGCAGGAACTCCTCGACCGCGAACGTCATCAGCTCCGGTTCCTCGATGAGGCGGCGGCGGTCGTCGGGATGCCGCGCCAGGTGCCAGAGGCTGGCACCGATCGCCGACCAGGTCGTGTCGATCCCGGCCAGCAGGGTGAGGGCGATCGTGCCGTCGATGTGCTCGGGGGCGAGCGGCTCGCCGTCGACCCGGTAGTCGAGCAGGTACCCGATCAGGTCGTCGCGGGGGTCCTCTCGGTGCTCCTCGATGATGTGCTCGAGGTAGTTGATGAGGGTGCCCTCGTCCTCGGGCGGCGCCACCTGGCCGGGCTTCTCGAGGATCCGGTGGATGAAGCCACGGAACCGGTCGCCGTCGGACTCGGGCACGCCGAGCATCTGGGCGATCACCCGCACCGGGATGTGCTCGGCATAGTCGACGGACGCATCGACGAGCGGGCCCGCGGCCACGACCTGGTCCATGAGCGAAGCGCAGAACGCCCGGGTCGACTCCTCGAGCGGGGCCACCGCCTTCGGGGAGAACGCCGGCAACAGGATGCGCCGGGCGAACTCGTGGAACGGCGGATCGGACGTGATCGGGGGCGCGTAGCCGACCGGCGCGAGTCCCACCGGTTTGAACGGAGCGACGATCACCCCCTGCGACGTGAAGTGCTCCGTGTCGTGCGCGATGGCCGAGATGTCCTCGTGACGGGTCGGCAACCACGTGCCACCGAACCGGTCGGAGTGCGCCACCGGACAACGTTCCCGGAGGTCGTCCCAGATGTCGGTCGCGTCAGCAGCCCACGCCGAGGTCGTGTGGTCGAAGTCGGTCGCCCAGTCCTCGACGGGTGAACCCTCGGGCGGTGCCGTTCCGGTCATGCGCTCACCGTACCGGCTCCGGGAACTCGGCCGGCTCCGGGAACTCGGCCGGCTCCAGGAACTCGGCCGGCTACAGGAACTCGGCCGTCGTGCCCCCGAGGGGGATCGGGTCCAGACCGAGCTTGCGGTGGTCCCACGACCGGGTGCGCTCGACGTCGAGTCGCACCGCCACCCGCTTGTGCAGCATGAACTCGACCAGCGGAGCCAGCTCCTCGGTGTACGGCCCGTTGTACCGCTCCCAGATGTCGACGCCGACACGCCACAACTCGTCCGGATCCTCGCTGATCGTCGCCGTGCCCTCGAGGGTCACGCCGCGCAGCGTGTCGTAGGTCGCACCGTCCTCGACCATCATCGTCAGGCGTCCGTCACGGCGCAGGTTCACCGCCTTCTGTGACCGGGCCTTCGTCTCGAACCAGACCACACCGTCGAGCACGGCGAACCACATGGCCACCAGGTGCGGGGTGCCGTCGCCGTTGAGCGTCGCCATCGTCGCGGTCCGGCTCCGCACGAGGAACTCGGCGACCTCGTCGTCGGTCATCTGCACCTTGGACCGTTCGTTGCTCCCCATCGCGCTCCACCCACTCGATCATCCGGCCGGACCGGTCGACCGCTCGCCGGCCGCCGTCGGAGCCTAGAGCGACGATCAGCCGAGACGACGATCAGCCGAGACGACGATCAGCCGAGACGACGATGGAACTCGGCGACCAGCGTGTCGAGATGCGACCGGTCGACGTCGGGGTCGAGGGCGACCGGCCACGACACACGCACGTCGGTGACGCCGGCCGCCACAAGATCCTCGACGCCGGCGAGCGTCGCGGCGGCCGCGGGCACGCCGTCGACGTCGACGACCGGCACGACCCCCACCACCCCGAACGCCTCGGGATCGCCTCCGGCTCGTTCGACACGCTCCCTCATGGCGGGCACGGCGTTCGGCAGGTCGGCGGCGGCATCGCCCCAGGGAATCCAGCCCGAACCGAACCGGGCGAGGCGTCGGGCGACCGGGCCGTTCACCGTGCCACTCACCCAGACGGGCAGGTCGACACCTCGGACCGGGGTCGGGCGGGCCTGGACGCTCGACGCGGCATCGTCGGCGAGTGGCACCGGGTCGCCCGACCACAACGACCGGCACGTCTCGAGCGTGTCATCGAGCAGTCGGCCGCGCTCGTCGAAGTCCAACCCGGCGGCGTCGTACTCCTCTCGTTGCCACCCGACGCCGACCCCGAGGTCCACGCGGCCGCCCGAGAGCACGTCCAGCGTGGCGAGCGTCTTGGCCAGCACGACCGGCCGTCGCAGCGCGGCGAGCAGGATGTTCGTGCCGAGCCGGATCTGCGACGTGCGCGCCGCGACGAACGACAGCACCGTGAGGGGCTCGAGCCACTCACCGTCGGGCCCGGTCGGCTGCCGTCCACCAGTCGTTCCGCCGACCGCCGGGTCTCCGTAGGCGCCGAGGTCCTCACCGAACACCACGTGATCCGAGACCACGAGTCGATCCACGCCGGCGGCATCGAGTCGTTCGGCCCGATCGAGCACTGGCTGCCACGTCGACGGCGCGGCCTGAGCGAAGGACCGCAGTCCGACCGAGAGTTCGCATCGCTCCACCGCCACGGTGCAACGCTACGGCCTCGGCCCGGACCGCCCTGTCATCCGCTGAAATGTTGCGAACGTGCGACTTTTCGCGCGCCGCTCGGTAGCCTGACGCCATGGCTTCCCCCCTGCGCACCCGCCGTTGCGTGGCCGCGCTCGCGACCGCGACCGGTCTGACGTTCTCGGTCAGTGCCTGCATCCCGGTCAACACGCCGGTCACACTGCCGCCGCCTCCCCCTGCCGCCCCGGCGCCGGCACCGCTCGCGCCGTGGCCGATCATGGGCCCGTCGATGATGAACGCAGCCCAGCTCACGGCTTGGTACAACTCGAAGCGGATCACCGGCGCAACCCCGACGGTCCCGGTGGCCGTGCTCGCCCAGTACTACATCGAAGAGGGCCAGATCGAGGGCGTCGCCGGAGACCTCGCCTTCACGCAGGCCATGCTCGAGACCGGCTGGCTCCGGTTCTCGCAGCGGGTTCCCGGAACATTCAACAACTTCGCCGGCATCGGCGCCGTCGACGGCGGCACCACCGCCTCGTCGTTCCCCGATGCACGGACCGGTGTGCGGGCCCACGTCCAGTACCTCAAGGCCTACGCGACGAAGAGCATCACCCGCGCCAGCTTCGCCAACCCGATCGTGTCGTCACGACTCGCCACGGTGATGACCTGGGTGAGCGGTCGGGCGACGCTGTGGACGCAGATGGGCAACGGCAACTGGGCCACGGACCCCGGCTACTCGGCGAAGATCGACTCGATCTACCGGAATCTCGCCCGCCACTCGGGTGTGAAGGTCAAGTAGGGCCAACGGGTGGCTCGGCCGGTGGGCCGAACGGACCTCCATCCCGTGGGTCGTTCCTCCCAATCCGAGCGCCGTGGCTTGTCGACCGGTCCCCGTTCAAGTTCACTTGGGGTGATGGGGGCACCACTCGACGCATCGACGCCGTCCGACGACGAGTCCCAACTGGCCCTGCTCCGAGAGGCGGCCACCCTCACCCTCGATGCGCTCTCGATCCTGCGGGCGGTCCGGGACCCCAGCGGCGAACTCGTCGACTTCGAATTCGTGTTCTCCAACGAGGCCGCTGCTGCGATCACCGGGCTCGACGCGTCGACCGCTCCGGGGCGACGGCTCTCGGACGCCTTCCCCAGCCAGGCCGCCTGGCTCACTGCGTTGTGGAGCTCGGCGATCCGCTCGGCGGAGCCCATGCTCGAGGAGATCGAGATCGGACAGCCGGGCGGGCTGAGCCGCTGGTTGCGCCAACAGATCGTGCCGCTCTCGGACGCGGTGGCGATCACCTCCCACGACATCACGGCCCGCAAGCTCGCCGAACAGGAACTCCGCCAGCGAGCGAGTCAGGATCCGCTCACCGGGCTCCCCAACCGGGCGATCGCCGAGGAACGCATCACCCGCCTTGCGGGCACTGCGCCGT
>CAJBIS010000035.1 GCA_903953195.1 uncultured Actinomycetes bacterium | reverse complement strand
GCGCTCAACGCCTTCGCATCCCCGGACTGGGAACACCTCGCCGTCCTCGTCGACAACCGTCTCGAGGTTCGCCCGACCAGATCGGCCACGACGCTCTGGTCGCTCGACCTGCCGCAGGAACCGCGCGCCGTGATCTGGTCACCGGATGGACAGCGTCTCGCGATCATCTCGCCCGGCACGTTGCGCTGCGTCGACGCCAGCGGCCGGGCGCTCGGCCGCTGGCCCCGACCGCTGCGAGGCACCGCGGCCCGCATCACCGGTCGTGAGTCCTGGGCACGATGGCTGCCCGACAGCCGTCGAATCGTCGTGCTGTCCGGCTGGCAACGAGGCCCGTCCGGCGGAGCGGTCCTCATCGACTCCGATGATGGTTGGGAACTCGACGGTGTCGAGGTCACTCCCGGCCATGACATCTGCGTCACGTCTCTCGGGGTCACGCTCGATGGACAACTGCTCGCCGGCAGCGCGTTCGGTTGGGGTGGCGGCGACTACATGGAGCGAAGCCACCATGGCGTCCGCGACGCGGGAATCCAGTCGGCAACGGCACCGTCGTCCACCATCTGGTCGCACGACGGGACGCGCTGCTTCGTCCAGAACGGCTCCTGGAAACGCGAACTGCGCGAGTGGGTCGAGGGGACCGGCTCGACCTCCTGCGCATCCGCACCGCCGGGCGTGAGCTTCGGGTGGCTGCTCGCGACGAGCCACGACGGTCGCCACGTCCTCGCAGAGATCGAACGCCACCACGTCGGCCACTTCCGCGGCCCTGATGGTGAGCCTCGGCCCGAGCCCATCGTCTTCGCGTCACCGGAGGACTTCGTGCCCGGCCGATCCACCACCAGCTTCTCGGCATGGGGACTGATCGACACCGTCGACGGCTCGGTCCGCGGGTACGTGGGTCCGGCGGGGTACCTGGCGCAGCCGCCGCGCTTCAGCGCGGACGGCCACCACATGCACTGGATCCACGGAGGGCTCAGCGTCGTCGGCGTCTCGGGCACGGTGGTTCATCTCCCCGGCCGTGAGGACGCTGTACCGGTCGACGACTCTGCGTACGTCGCCACCTGGATCGAGGAGCACGGCGACTGGCTCGCGTCGATCGCCAGTTCACCCGCCAGGTTCGACGTGGACACGTCACCGCCGTCTGCGGTGCAGTTGCCGGTCGGCGCCCCGGCCGCCGCCGCTGACGTTGCGGGCGAGCACCTGTTCGTCCTCGACGACGAGCGCGCCACGATGTACCGCCTGCCGGTCTGAGTCGGTTCGGCCACGCAGCCCGGGTCGGCTGCTCCGGATCGCCCTCGTTGCGAGGGCCTGTCCCGTGATCCGGCCGAGCGCAGGACCGCGCGCACGACCGCGTTGCTCGACCACCGAACCCTCCCGCGGGTCCACCGGTGGCCCTTCATCCCGACCCCGGTCGGAACGATGTACCGACACGACCCTGCGCACGGAGCGCAGCGGGACGCGGAGGTGGGCATGGTGGCCGACGATCCAACGCTGCAGGACACACGCGACGCCGGCTGGTATCCGGACCCGGTGCTGCCCGATGAACCCGCGCTGCAACGGTGGTGGGACGGTCGCACGTGGGGTGAACGCCGCCACTGGGACGGCACCGCCTGGCAGCCGGATCCGGCGACCACCACCATGCCGGACACCCCGGCGACGAAGCCGTGGACCCGCCGCCCGTGGGTGTGGGTGGTCGCCGGTGTGATCGTGCTGGCGATCGCAGGCTGCGGGATCGTCGCCGCAGGCGTGTTCCTGCTGAGCTCGAATTCCGCCGATCCCGACGTCGATCACACCCGCGCGCTTTCGACCGGCGAGTCCTCCTCGATCGCGGCGCAGTTGGTGCCGGTCGACGGCTACCTCTACCAGGACGTCTCCGAGGCCGAGATCGACAACACACTGTCGGGCATCCGTGAGCAGGAGCGGGCCAACGGTGCGGCTGCTGGTTCCGTCGTCGCCGCCGTCTCGTTGCACGCCGTCAAGGCGGACGACCCCCGCGAGAACACGGCCCTGGGCTCCGTCGGCGCCGAGGTCGGATTCCTCCAACTGACCGAGTTCGCCGAGGCGCCGCCGGCCGGATTCCTCGACGAAGCCGGACCGCCGGGCGCGCTGCGGATCGATCGCTTCCGGGTCGGCGACGTCGACGTCGACGTGTACCAGGACGACAGCGCGCCGCAGTCGAGATTCGCGTATGTCTGGCAGCGCCACGGTGTGTGGGCGTACTTCGATGGCGCGACACGTGACGAGACGGAACGCTGGGTGCGGGCCCACCTCGCCGAGCCCGTGCGGGTGGGCGACGAGAACGACCGGCTCGCCGCTGCGGCCGATGCCGTCCCGGGGTACCTCTTCGCGAACTCCGACCTGGGGGCGAGCACGGAGTCATTGGTCACGCAACCGATCGGCGACGTGCCCAGTTCGTTCCACCTGATCGCCGACGGCGACGGGATGATCGGGAAACTGTTGCTCGTGGACCCCGGGCGTTCGATGACCGCTGACGAGCTCGCGGCCGCCGAGGCCGAGTCGCTCGGGGCCGGCCGTGCGCCGCTGTCTCCGGTCGACACGACGGTCCACAACGGCGTCGAGGTCGCACACTTCCGTTCCTCGGAGATCGACCTGTACGCGTGGGTCCGCGGCGATATCGGCGGCGTGTTCGTCACCACCCAGCACCCCGATGCGGCGGTTCCGTTCATCGACGCGTACCTGGCGGCCAACAATTAGGCAGGCCCTTCACCGCTGGGTACCCTCACTGACAGGGCGACAGGTGTGGCGAGTGCGATCGTGTCGTCGATCGCAGCACCTCGATGCAGGGAGCGAACTGTGGCGGAAACCATCCGACGACGTGGCGTGCGTCGCGCCGGGACCGCGATCTCGTTCGCACTGCTGCTGGTCGCCGGCGCGTGCACCATGCCGCCGGCCGCGCCGGCGCCGACCGGCACGCCGTTCGATTCGTACGAGTGGTCGACCGTCGCCGACGGCGCGCCGTGGGGTGGCCGGGCGGGGGTCGAGACCGTCTACCTCAACGGTTCGATGTACCTCATCGGCGGTCGCACACCGAAGCCGCCGACGCCGTTCCCTGACGGCCCGATCCCGGGCAACTCGACCATCTGGGGCGACGTGTGGCGGAGCGACGACCGTGGCGCCACCTGGACCCGCGTCCTCGAGACCGACGACGCCGCACACTGGCCGGCCCGCTCGTACCACGAGGTCGTGGTGCAGGGTTCCCGCATGGTGCTGCTCGGCGGCCAGAACTATCGACTGCGACGCAACCCGGCGTGTGACACCAACCTGTTCTGCTTCCCGCGGTTCCTCTCGGAGTCGGAGTTCTTCAACGACGTGTGGAGCAGCACCGACGGCGCCAACTGGACGCAGCTCACCGCCGCGGCACCGTGGGCCGGTCGGGCCGGGCTGAGCGCAGCGGTGCTGAACGGCGAGATCTACGTGCTCGGAGGGTCCACCGCCGACGACTCGAGCCTGGTCGGCGGCCCGCCGCGCCGGCAGCTCTACCGCGACGTCTGGAAGTCGACCGACGGGATCACCTGGACGCAGGCCACGGCCGCCGCACCGTGGGCCGCTCGGGCCGGAGCGTCGGTCGTCGTGAAGGACGGCTTCCTCTACCTGCTCGGCGGCGAGTTCGGGTTCACCGGCTCCCCCCCGCCGTACTTCAACGACGTGTGGCGCACCCGTGACGGAGCGAACTGGGAGCAGGTGACCGCGGCCGCCGGCTGGTCGCCACGCCCCGGCAACACGTGCGACGCCATCGACGACACGATCGTGTGCTTCGGTGGGTACGGCCAGAGTCCGCTCCCGTGGG
>CAJBIS010000034.1 GCA_903953195.1 uncultured Actinomycetes bacterium | reverse complement strand
GGTCTACGACGCGTGGGACGGTCGACGCTGGACGTCGACCGAGGACCGCGGCCAGTTCCCCGACGCCGACGGCGTGTTCGGACCTGACCCCGCGGACCCGGCGGTGCGCGCCGACGCGCCGGGCGTGGACCTGGAGCAGACGTACCGGTTGCAGGCGCGCGCCTCACGGGTGCTGCCGGCCGCCGCCACCCCCATTGCCGTCGACGCCAGCGACACGGTGCGCGCCGCACGGCTCTCGGACGGCACGCTCGTCGCCGCGGACTCCGTCGCCGAACGTGGCGCGACGTACTCCGTCGTCAGTCGCCTGCCCAGTCCGGGTGCGACGTCGATCATCGACCTGGGTACCCAACCGGTCCCGGCCGCCGTGGCCGACGCGAACTCGCAACCGCCGCTCACGACCGATCGGGTGCGCGCACTCGCCGCGGAACTCGGCGCGCAGGCCGACGCGCTCGCGCTCGCCGCGGGTCGGCCACGGTCGTCGATGGACGTGGTGGATGCGATCCAACGCTGGCTGTCGGCCAACGTCACGTACTCGCTGGACGCCACACCGGTCCCGCCGGGCGATGACGTCGTCGACTACTTCCTGTTCGAGGCGAAGCAGGGCTGGTGTGAGCAGGTGGCGAGCGCGTTCACGGTGCTGGCTCGACTCAACGGAGTGTCGGCCCGGGTCGCCACCGGGTTCGTGCCGGGGGAGCGCGATCCGCTGAACGGTCGGTTCACCGTGCGCGAGCGTGACGCGCACGCGTGGAGCGAGATCTACCTGCCGGGGGTCGGGTGGGCACCGTTCGATCCGACCAGTGGTGTGAACTCGGTCGGGGATCAGCCCGAGTCGTCGACGAAAGCCGACCCGATGCTGCTGGTGCTCGCGCTCGCGGCGGTGGTCGCGGTGCTGCTCGCTGCCCGACCGGTGGCCCGTCTGGTGCGGCGTCTGGCCGGCCGCTTGCGGTCTGCGAGGGAGCAACGAGCACCGCGTTCGGCCCCGTGGGACGTGCAGGCCGAACGCGACCTGGAGCGCCGTGGCCGGTCGGCCGGGCGGGTACGCGGACCCGGTGAGACGGTGACCACGTACGCCGACGCGGTCGCCGAACAGGTCGACGAGGCCGATCTGGTCACCGTCGGTGAGCGGATCCATCGGGTTCGCTACGCGCCACCCGAATCCGACCACCCAGCGTGACGCGCCGCGGGCCTGAGACTCCCGTCAGCACTGGGCAGAGTGCCCACCTCGCAGCGTTGACAGGCCACGGAACGTGGTGAACGCTGGGCCGCACGCCGATCGACCAGATCGGCCGACCCGCCCGCCGTCCGGTTGAGTTCACGACCGTCGGCCGTAGGGTCGAACGGTACGAACACACGGATGGTGACGACATGCTGCGGCCGCACACGCAGCTGGGGAGACACGACCAAGCAGGCTTCACGCTGATCGAGGTCCTGCTCGCGCTCGTGCTCACGTCCGTCGCCATCACGGCGATCGCCGCCGGGATGCTCACGCTGATGCGCAGCAGCACCCAGACCAGCGCCCAACAGCGTCTGCAGGGTGCGCTGACCAGCTACACCGAGAGCCTGAAGGCGCTGCCGTACTACTCCCAGCAGCTCGCACCACTGCCGGCCAACCCGTGTGTGGCCGGCCAGCCCGCAGACGTCCCTGCATTTCAGGCGGCGGCCGCCGGATGGGCGGACCGGTGGGTGCCGCCGGACTACGTGACCACCGCCGAGGTCACCAACATCGAGTTCTGGACACCGTCCGCTCCGGGGAGCGCGTCGATGGGGACGTTCACCACCACGTGTCCCGCCGGCGGCGACCTCGGGGCGATCCGCCTCACCGGTCGCGTCGTGTTGTCGGACGGTGGCACGTCGACCGGACAGGTCGTGATCAGGGACCCGAGGCCGTGATCGGGCCGCGTCGTCCAGTTCCGCGCCGCACCGTGCGGGCGCAGCGCGGAGCTGGACGAGGCGCGTCCGAGATGCGGCACGGGTCGCGACGGCATGGAGCCGGCCGCGACCAGCGCGGCATGACGCTCGTCGAGCTGTTGTTGTCGCTGGCGATCGTCGGCGTGATCGGTGTGCCACTCACCCTGTGGGCCACCACGGCGGTGCGCAGCCAGGGGACCGCGAGCGACGATCTGGGTCGCGCCACGGCGTCGGGGCTGGTGAACACCTGGTTCTCGCGCGACGTCGCATCGGCGCAGTTGGTGCAGGTCGCGGGCGCCGGCGGCGACTGCGTCGGCGGTGACGGTTCGGGCGGTTCGGTCAAGCTCACGATCATCTCGGCCGGCGACGCGCCCACCCGCGTCGTCTACTCCGAGGCGCCCAGCGGCGGCGATGCCGTGGGGCTGTGGCGTCGGGAGTGTCCGCTCGCCGGCGGCGACACGAGTTCGATCCAGTTGTTCAGCAACGTCCTCGTGGGCAACACGACCGTGTCGTGTCCGGGTGCGGCTCCGGCCGCGGGC
Organism: uncultured Actinomycetes bacterium; assembly: GCA_903953195.1. Lineage (GTDB taxonomy): Bacteria > Actinomycetota > Acidimicrobiia > Acidimicrobiales > Microtrichaceae > SXMI01. The sequence goes on along the minus strand of CAJBIS010000034.1, from coordinate 4,495 downwards.
GGCAACCCCTGTCTCAACGAGGCGAACAAGCAGGTGCAGCTGTCGCTCACCCCCAAGGGGTCGACGCTGCCGGTGACGGCGCGGGCCACCCGTCGCGCCACCCAGGACTCGATCGGGTTCGGTTCGGGCGGCAACTACCCGCCGATCGCCACCATCACCCTGGCGAACGACTCCGGTTACACCGACACCACGTTCACCTTCGACGCCTCCGCGTCGAGCGATCGCGACGGCGACGTGGCCGATGTGCTCTGGACCTTCCCGCCCGGCTCGTCGTGCGCCGGTCAGACCCAGGTCGCCAACGTGTCGTGCACGTTCGGGACCAAGGGCAGCAACTCGGTGATCCTGCAGGTCACCGACAACGCCGGCGGCGTCAGCACCACGGCACGCACCGTGGAGATCCTGAACCGGTCGCCGCGGGCGCTCGCCGCCGGACCGGCGGTCGCGTCGCGCGGCATCGCCTTCCAACTCGACGGCACGCAGTCGAACGACCCCGACCCGGGCGACACGCTCACCTACCAGTGGGACCTGGGTGATGACCTCGGCTCCGACCGTTACGTCGACGGCGCCCAACCGAGTGTGATCATTCCGGCGACCGCGACACCGGGTCCGCGTCAGATCTCGCTCACCGTCACCGACTCGAGCGGGGCCACCGACAAGTCGGTGCTCACCGTCACGGTCGACACCGCCCAACAGGACACGATTCAGCTCGATCCGGCACCGGTGAACGTGCCGGGCAAGGTGCCGCGGGTCGGAACGGTCGGCCCCGGCCTGCCGCCACTCGTGGTGCGCTTCACGCCGGTCGCGCCCTTCACTGCGGGGGGAACCGGCTGGCGCCTGTACCGCAATGGGGCGGTGTGGGGTGCCACCGAGGTGGCCACCAGGTGCCCGTCCGCCGACTCGTGTGAGCTGAGCTTCCTGGCGGGCGACGCGGGCGACTACGAGATCGCGCGGCTCGCCAACCCGGACGGTCAGGGCGTGCAGGAGTCACCTCGGGTCCCCTTCCGGGTGAACCGCGCGCCGACCGCGTCCCTCGCTGTCGGCGCCGTCGCCGGCGATGCGCCGCAACGCGTCGTCGGGTTCCAGTCGGGAGCATCTTCCGACCCCGATGGCACGATCATCAGTCGCCTCTGGTCCTTCGGTGACGGCACGAGCTCGAGCGACGTCAATCCGTCGCACACGTTCACCTCGCCCGGCCTGTACACGGTGAGCGTGATCGTCACCGACGACGACGGTGCACAGGGCGTGGCCAGCACCACCTACGTCGTCGAGGGCGCACCGGCGGCGCCCGACGGCCTCGCATTCAACGGCTGGACGCTCACCTGGAACCCGGTGCTCGGCGCCGAGCAGTACCTGATCGACCTCGCCTACGACTGCGGTCCGTCGCCGCAGACCATCCGCCGCACGATCGACGCCGTCGGTGGCTCGAACCTCGCCGTCGACCCGCCGAGCAGTCGGTGCGGTTCGTCGGGCACCGTCGTCGCCACCGTGTCCGCGCGCGCCAACGGTCAGGCGGGTGCCGCATCGGCACCGTTGGGGAAGTCCGGATGAGCGCGCTGCGACGTGGTCTCGCCTGTGTGGCGTGGGGACCGTCGGCTGTGCGGCGGCGCCGAACCGGGGGCGCCTCCCAGGGCGGGTTCGCGCTCATGCTGGCGCTCGGCGTGATGGCGATGACGTTCCTGACGTCGGTGGCCCTGCTCGGGCTCGCGCTGACCGCGTCCCGGGTCACGGTCGCTCAGACCGAGGGTGCGATGGAGAACCGTGCCGCCGACGGTGCGCTCGAAGCGGCTGTCGCCCGACTGGCACGCACCTCGGCCGGGGCGCCGTGCGCCGCCGTGCCGCAGGGCTCGACGGTCGACTTCGCGGATCCCGGCGGCGCGACGATCCCGGTGGAGGTCAGCTGCGATCTCGGTGTCGCCGACCCGGCCAAGGTCGACCTGCCGCTCGGCGGTCCCGGCGTGTACCTGCTCGGTTCCAGCGGGCCCGACGGCGACCTGCGGCACACCGGCACCGCGGCACTGCCGTTCGACGCCGACGTCACCGTGCGGACGAGTGCCAATGCGACCGTGACACCCAACGGACCGGCGGTGACGCTGACCGGCCAGTACCAGCAGGGGCGTGCGGCGATCGGGCTCAGTGGCGCCGACTGCGGGCCCCTCGCGACGGCCGGGACCCAGCAGATCGTCGATCGGAACTCGGTGCCGGAGTGCGGTGTGAACCTGGGTGATCCGCCGGCATCGGTGGAGCAGCTCGTCGCGCCGGGCACGCAGTCGTTGGCGACGGTGCCGTCGTCGTGCAGCACGGTCATGGCGTTCGACCCCGGCCGCTACACCCCGTCGCTCGTCGCTGCGCTCAACAATCTGATCGCCACCTGCAACGGCTCGACGTTCTGGTTCAAGCCGGCGTCGGTCGGGATCGGGGTGCACGAGTTCGACGCCAACGATCCGTCCAGCAGCGTTGCCGCACGGCGCACCGGACTGGTGATCGACAACCCGACGGTGTCGGTGGTGTTCGGCCAGCCGCTCGGTTGGGACCCGGCGAGTGGCGGCGCCGGATCGGCGTTCCCGCGGGCGTGTGATCCGACGGTGTCGGGCGCCAGCATCCAGCTGAGCGGTCGGACCGCGATCAAGCATCTGGCCGGCCGCGTGGCGGCGTGTCCGGCTCGATCGTCGAGCAACACGGCGCTTCCCGCGCTCGTGCAGGTCCCGACGGCCGAGACCGCGCCGGACGGCACCATGGTGTCGTCCGAGTTCACGCGCAACACTGCGACGAACCCGTTCGGCAACGTGCTCGACCCGACGGTTCGGGCCAGCGCGACCTACTCGGGCTGCCCGTTCCCGAACACGCAGTGCACGCTCGATCGCACCGTCGTCACGTCGTGGCGCGACTTCCCGTCGGTGCCGCTGGCGTCGGCGAAACTCCTGTTCAGGTCCAAGGAGACCCCGCCGGTCACGCCGTCGGGCGCGTCGAGGCGCGTCGACCTCACGTTCACCTCGGCCGCCGGCACCACGCTGGGGACGTGCGGCTTCGATCAGGGGCGAACCCAGCAGCTGGTGACCGCCCTCGATCTGCTCGGCCCCGGCTGCACGGGCCTCAGCGGCCGACAGGCGACCGAACTCGAAGGGTCGCGTCTGACCGCCCGGTTCCGCTTCACCAACCCGCAGTGCTACGCCTCGCCGGGCCAGTGCATCTCGATGGACCTGTGGGACATGCGCCTCGAGGTCAACGGCGTGGTGGGGAGCGGCCAGTCCGTCGCATCGGGCTCGGGTTGGAACAACAGCAACTCGGCCAACAACGTGCTGGTCGACGACACTGCGATCGCCACACCGAGCCAGCCGACCCTGTGTGCCTTCCCGTTTGCCAGTGACCCCCGATGTCGTCGTGACACGCCGGGTGTGCAACGCACCGTGCGGGTGCAGGACGTGCGGTTCCCGAGCGGCTCCGCGCTCGCCGACGGCACCGCACCGATCGACTCGCTCGCGGTGATGATCCGGAACAACGGTGCCGGTGTGTCGAACGGCAGCTACGTGTCGGACCCGATCGACGAGTCGAGCATCATGGCGCGCCTCACGCTGCAGGGCGGCGCGTCGTGCGAGGTCATGTCGCCGGGCTTCTCGAACTCGTTCCAGATCACCCGGATCGATCTGCAGGACGGGTGCAAGGCCATCGTGAACACCGCATCGGACCTGACCGATGCCGACATCACGCTCACGTTCACGTCGAACTGCGCGTGGTACGGCGGGACGCGCGCGCCGGTCAGTGGCAGCCCGGCCCAGTGCGACCAGGTCACCGTGCCCCGCCTGCAGTACGTCGGCCTGGCCGCGACGACGAACCGGATCGTGTCGGACCCGCCACTCACCGAGGCCACCGTGGATGTCACCGGTGCCGGCGGTCGCGTCGCTGAGTTCCACGTGTTCGGCAACACGAACCTGCCGCGCACCCAGGTCCAGCTGCACTGGCGGGGGACGGCCCGTGCGGCCGGCGAGTTCGCCGACACGCCGCTGTTCGGCGGGTCGCTGCTCGCGCAGGGGATCGTCAGCGACATGAGCGCGACCGCTGCGACCGGGGTCGTGTGCTGCACCCCGGCGGGCTCACCGGTGCGACTGACCGCCACGGTGAACGGTCGGGTGCGGGCGACCGCGGTGGTCGAGTCGGTGGCGGTGCCGGGTTCGCTCGTCCGCCGCGTGCGGGTCCTCGACTGGAGCGTCGGCGGCGCCTGATTCCTCGCCGGATGGCGCCTGATGTGAATCAGTCGGCTCAGGCGGTTCGGGCGGCAACGGCCTCGGCGAACGCCGCCAGACAGGCCACGTCGGTGGTGCCGGGCACCAGGATGAACTCGTCGACACCGGCGGCCTCGGCCTCGTCGAGCACCTGCTCGAGCCGCTCCCGGTTCCACACGGGGGCGTCGTCGGCCATCATGCGGGCGAACTTCGTGCCGAAAATCGCCAGGTAGTCGTAGGTGAACGCCTGCAGCACGCCCTGGTCGTCCGCGGTGCCG
>CAJBIS010000033.1 GCA_903953195.1 uncultured Actinomycetes bacterium | reverse complement strand
CGGCGACGCGACGCTCGACGCGCCATCGGAGTCGGTGACCGTCAGTCGCACCACGTACTGTCCGCCGTCGGTCAGCGTGAAGCTCTCGCTGACCGCCCCGTTCAGACGTGAGAGCACCGGTGTGGCGTTCGGGTCGGCCGCCAGGTCCGCGGCACGGAACACCCGCCAGTCGTAGCGGATGATCGACTTGTCATCGGTGGACGTCGACCCGTTGACGGAGAACGAGTACGGCGTGTTGATCACGCAGAGGCCCGTCCCCGGGATCGTGCAGGTCCCACCGGTGAACGAGATGGTGGCACCGGCGATGGGGAGACGGTTGCGTCGCACCGTGAACGACTTCGTGCCGATGCCGCCCTCGTTGTCGGTCACGGTGAGTGTCACCGCGTAGTCACCGAACGAGCCCAACGTGAGCGGGCCCAGGGTGGGCGCCGAACCGGAGGCCGTGAACCCGCTCGGACCCGACACCGACCATGCGTACGAGGCGATCGTGCCGTCCGAGTCGGTGGTGCCGGTGCTGTTGAGCGTGACCTGCGGCGTGTCGGACTCGTTCACCACGGCCGGTGTCGACGCCGCCTGGACATCCGGTGCCGCGTTGATGGCCACCGGGATGCTGCTCGACGTGGTCGAGCCGCCCTGCCCGTCGGTCACGGTCAACGTCGCGTCGTACCGGCCGACCGGGAGCGCCGGCGACGTGGAGGGACCGACCGCCAGCGACGCCGGGCCGGGCACGGTCAGCGCGACCGAGTTGTCACTCTGGCGCCTGAACGTCCACGTGTAGCCGAGCGTGCCGCCGTCCGGATCGGACGTTCCGGCACTCGAGAACGCCACGGTCGTGGGTCCGCCCGGATTGGTGGGCGTGATGATCGCCGGTGACGGCGTGGTCGCCACGTTGACGATCGGCGCCTGGTTGCTCACGACGAACGGCTTGGTGATGACGTCGGACACTCCCCCGACGGCATCGGTGAGCGTCAGGCGCACCGTGCCCGTACCGGAACCCGATGCCGGCACCACGGACGTGAACGTCCGCTGGTACGACGCCGCACTCTGGTTGTCGACGGCGCCGATGCGGGTGCCGTTCTCGTCGAGGAACTCCCACGAGTAGTTCGTGATGGCATCACCATCGGGATCGTTGACGTCGAGCGCCTGCAACGTGAACGGTGCGCCGCGTCCGATGTTCAGCGTGGCGTCGCCGCCGATCGTGGCCGTCGGCACGGCGTTCACCCGGATGGTCCGGGTCGCCGTGGTGATTCCGGTGGCGGGGGCCGCCGTGTTGTCGGTGGCGGTCAGGGTGACGGGGTAGGTGCCCGGCTGGGTGAACGTGACGTTGCCGCCGCCACCCGACGGCTGCGCGCCGGTGTACGAACCACCGACGTTCCAGACGTAGCCGACCACCGTGCCGTCGAGATCGGTGGATCCGGTGTTGTTGAGGTTCACCGTGTAGGGCGCGGGCTTGTTGAGGATGCACGGGTCGGTGGTACAGGGCACCCCGTTGCGGCTCACGTTCAGTTCGACCGTCGGCGGCCGGTTGACGGTGACGGTCCGGGTCGTCTGCGTCTGACCACCGTTGATGTCGGTGACCTTCAACGTGACGGTGTACGTCTGCCCGGACGCCGGGTACGAGCTGTAGGTGTACGACGTCGACGTCCCGGCCGAGTTCAACACCACACGCGGCGGGGAGCCGTCACCGAAGTCCCACGTGTACGACGCGATCCCGCCGTCGGCATCGGACGACCCGGCGGCGTTGAAGGTGATCGGCGTGCTCAGGCCGGCCACACCGGTCGGCGTCGCCGTGAACGTCGCCGTCGGGGCCCGGTTGACCTTCACGTCCCAGGTGGTGGAACCGGTGCGCTCGACACCGGCGATCGGCACGTCCCAGACCTGCAACGTCACCCGGTAGGTGCCGTACGACGACGCCGACACGTTCGGCAGGGTGCACACGTGATCGCCGAGGACCGAGCTGTTGATCCGACCCGTCGTGCACGAGGTCGCGGT
>CAJBIS010000032.1 GCA_903953195.1 uncultured Actinomycetes bacterium | reverse complement strand
TCAAGATCAAGCACCACCGCAGCGCCGACTGCGTGGTCGCCGGCTACCGGCACCACAAGGACGGTGGGGTCGGCGCGTTGCTGCTGGGGCTCTTCGGTGACGAGGACGAACCGTTGCTGCACCACATCGGCGTGTGCAGCGCGTTCTCGACCTCGCAGCGGCGCACGATGCTCGCCGAGCTCGAGGCCCAGCAGGTCGAGCTCGCCGATCACCCGTGGGCCGCATGGGCGGACGCCCCGACTGACTCCCGTGCCCAGCAGCTGCCGCCGGCGCCGAGCGCAACTGCGAGCGCTCGCAGTGCCGAGTGGGTGCCGCTCTCGTGTGAGCTCGTGGTCGAGGTCACGTACGAGAACGTGTCGTCCGGCAGTCTCCGACACCCGGCACGATTCGTTCGGTGGCGTCCGGACCGGGACCCCGACTCGTGCCACATGGACCAGCTCGACTCGGACACACCGCCCGAGTTCACCGACGTCTTCGGAACCAGCGACGCCTGATCGCCCCGTCCGCGTTTCGACGGACGTCGCCTCGGCGCCGATGGCATGATGGCGGACGTTCAGGATCGGCGACCGCACCACGGCGCCGACCGGGGGGATCCGGGAGGGCCGCATGCACGGGAATCGACCGTCGCGACCGTGGCGACGCCTGACGGCCATCGCCGCAGCGGGAGCGATCATCGTCGCGTGGGCCGCCGGTTGCAGCGAACCCGAACCCGTGGCCGCGCCGACGTCGACCACCGCCGCCCGCGTCGCCGGATCCTTCCAGCCGACCGCCGGCGACGGCACCACGGTGTTGTCGAGGTTCAGCGGGGGCCAATGGTTCCTGGGTGACGTTCCCGCGCCGAAGGCCGCCGATGCAGGCGCCGAACCGATCAAGGTCGGCTTCATGAACGTCGACTCGGGTCCGATCGGTGCCCTTCCGGAGTTGCACAGCGCGACCGACGGTGCGGTCGCATTCGTCAATGCGGAGCTCGGCGGGGTCGGAGGTCGTCCGATCGAGGTCGTCCCGTGTGTGCTGTCGAACCCGTTGTCGGCCGACGAATCCCAGGCCTGTGCCCGCCGGTTCGTCGATGCCGGCGTCGTCGCTGTCGTCGGCGGGATCGGCCTGTCGAACGGACCGGCGCTCGAGGTGCTCGAACAGAACTCGATCCCCTACGTCGGCGGCATCCCGCTCAACGAGCCGGAGCTGACCAGCCCGGTGTCGTTCCAGTTCTCCGGTGGCAGCCCGGGCGCCTTCGCGGCGTTCGCGCAGGACGCCGTGCAGGCGAACGGCGCGAAGAAGATCGCCGTGATGTACGCCGAGTACCCCGCGCTGCAGGACGCCGCGGTCAACTACGGCGCGGCGGTCGCCCGCGCGCTCGGCGCCGAGGTGATCGAGGTCGGGTTCCCGATGGTCAGCCAGGACTACGTGACCCCGGCTCAGAAGGCCGCCGAGGCGAAGCCGGACGCCATCTTCGTGGGCGCCGCCGACCTGGCGTGCGCGCCGGTGATGCAGGCGCTCGTCGACCTGGGTGTGGAGGCGCAGGTGTACATGACCGGTGCGTGCGCCGACAACAAGCAGGTGTCGAAGGTCGGGGCCGACAAGGTCACGGGCTACCGGTTCAACGTCGAGGGGCGGATCGACCAGAGCGACGACAGTGTCGACACCGAGCTCTACAACCTGGCCATGGAGCAGTACGCGCCGGGGACCAGCCCACGGTCGGCAGCGACCGTGTCCTTCCGGAGCGTCATGAACCTGTGGTCGGTGCTCCAGCGACTCGGCCCCGATGCCACCGGTCCCCAGCTCATCGACGCGTACCGGTCGAGCGTCGGTGCACCCAGCTTCGACGGCCACCCCTACACCTGTGACGGGACGCAGATCCCGGCGCTCCCGTCGATGTGCGCACCCCAGCAGGTGATCGCCGAGCTGACCGGCCCCGACCAGTTCCGTGAGGCATCGGCCGGCTGGATCGACGTGCCGGCGGTGCTCGCGGCCTCCGGCGTGGCCACCCGGGCCCCCGGCGCCTGACGGTCGGCTGCGCCACGAGTCGCTGGAGCCTCCCATCACCTCTCACCTGGCGTACCTGATCCTCGGACTCGGCGGCGGTGCCGTGATCGCCGCGCTCGGGCTGGGTGTCGTGATCACCTACCGCAGCTCGAACGTCGTCAACCTGGCGCACGCAGCGGTCGGTTCGTTCCTGGCGTTCGCGTTCTACGAGTTCCGCGAGACCGGCGACCTGATCCTCCCGATCGTCGGACTCCCCAACCGGATCCCGCTGATCCCGCGACCGACCGTCGCCACTGCGCTCTGCGTGTTCATCGTGTACGGCGCGCTGCTCGGCCTGCTGCTGCACCTCGGTGTGTTCAGCCGACTCCAGCGAGCACCTTCACTCGCTCGCGTCGTCGCGTCGATCGGCCTGTTCCTCTACTTCTGGTCGGTCGTGGGGTTGACGTGGACGGTCGCGCCGAACATCCGGCCGATCCTGCCGCGCGACAACGTCGTGATCCTCGACCGGCTCGTCGGCGTCGACCGGATCGTGCTCGCCGGGATCGCCGTGGTGCTCACCCTGTTGCTGTGGTTGCTCAGCACCCGCACCCGGTTCGGTCTCGCCACCACCGCCGCCGCCGAGAACCGGAAGGGCGCGGTGCTGATGGGCATCGACCCGGGCCGACTCGCGGCCATGAACTGGATGCTGGCCACGTCATCGGCCGGGCTGGTCATGATCCTCGCCGCGCAGGTGATCTCGCTCGACCCACTGAACAACAGCCTCCTGATCGTGCCGGCGGTCGCCGCGGCGCTGCTCGGCGGGTTCCGGTCGTACCCGGCGGTCTGCGCCGCGGGGTTGGCGATCGGCATGCTCGAGTCCGAACTGCTGAGCCTGCAGGCCGACATCGACTGGCTGCCCGACATCGGATTGCAGCAGGGCGTCCCGTTCCTCATCATCGTGGTCGTCATGGCCGTGCGCGGCGCGTCGCTCCCGACACGCGGCGCACTGCGTGAGGGCCGGTTCCCACTCGCCCCTGAACCGCGGCACGTGGGCATCATCACTGCGGTGCTCGGACTGCTCGGCGTGGGCGTCATGATCGGCGGCGACTCCGACTGGCGTGCCGCGGTGATCACGTCGACGATCTTCGCCCTGTTCGCACTGTCCGTCGTGGTGCTCACCGGGTTCGTCGGGCAGATCTCGCTGGCCTCGTTCGCCTTCGCCGGCGTCGCCGCGTTCACGATGGTGAAGTTGAACGACGCCGGACTCGGGTTCCCGTTCGCACCGATCGTCGCCGTCGCGATCACGTGCGGGCTCGGTGTGGTCGTCGGCATCCCGGCTGTGAAGGTGCGCGGCCTGAACCTGGCGATCGTGACGCTGGGCGCCGCCGTCGCGATCCAGGAACTGCTGTTCAAGTGGGACTGGTTCGTCGGATCGGTCTCGGCGACCAAGGTCGACCCGCCGGTCATCGGTCCGGTCGACCTGGGGATCAGCGCCGTCGGTGACGCCTACCCGCGCCGCGCCTTCGGGCTGTTCTGTCTGGCGGTCCTGCTGGTCGCCGGCCTCGCCGTGGCGAATCTGCGCCGCAGTCCGACCGGACTGCGGTGGCTGGCCGTTCGCGCCAACGAACAGGCGGCGGCCGCAGCCGGCGTCGACGTGCGTTCAGCGAAGCTGACGGCGTTCGCCACCTCGGCCGCGCTCGCCGGCGCGGCCGGGACGCTGCTCGCCTACCAGCGACTCACGCTCTCGGCCGACAGCTTCCAGGTGTTCAACTCGCTGTCGCTGCTGGCACTCACCTACCTCGCCGGGATCGCCGTGCTGTCCGGCGGTCTGGTCGCCGGCGTGCTCGCTCCGGTCGGCATCCTCGCGATCGCCGTCGGCCAGGAGGTCGGCAAGCCGTCGCCGTACCAGTTCGCGATCTCGGGACTGCTGCTGGTCGTCGTGACGATCGTGTACCCGGACGGGCTCACCGGGCTGGCGCACGCCGCAGCTCGGCGACTCCGCCGGCGGGGCGAACCCGCGCTCGCGCCTCAGCCCGGCTGAACCTGCAGGCGACCGACGTTGCGCACCACGTCCGGGGCGTCGAGCCGGTCGGCCCACGCCGCCAGATCGTCCGTCGGACCGGTCCAGCGCCAGTCGTCGACGCGACCGACGTCGAGATCGGTGACGAGCGTCGCGAGTGTGCGGAACAACTCGGCGTCCGAGCGGTTCGCCGCCAGCGTCTCGGCGAGTCGCGCCGCGCCACGAAGCCCCGGCACGTCCCACTGCCCGGGCGCGTCCGGGATCGCCTCCAGGTGCCCGTAGGTCCGCAGCACCGTGGCCGCGCTCTTGGCCCCCCACCCGGCGAGTCCCGGGAAGCCGTCGGCGGTGTCGCCGACGAGCGCCAACCAGTCGGGGATCGACTCGGGTGGCACCCCGTACTTCTCGAGCACGCCGGCGGCGTCGCGCAGTTCCTCGCGACGTCGATCGAGTTGCACGACCCGGTCGCCGACCACGCACTGGGCCAGGTCCTTGTCGGGGGTGCAGATCAGCACGCGGGTCACTCGCTCATCGGCCGCGGCCACCGCCGCGCCGGCGGCGAGCGCGTCGTCGGCCTCGACCTCGACCATCGGCCACACCGTCACGCCCAGGGCTCGCAGGGCGTCCTCGAGCATCGGGAACTGGGCGAACAACTCCGGGTCGATGCCCTCGCCCGTCTTGTAGCCGTCGTAGAGCTGGTTGCGGAACGACTCGACCGTGTGGTCGGTCGCCACCGCCACGTGCGTCGCACCGTCGCGCAGCATCATCACGACCGACCGCAGCACGCCACGTACGGCCCCGACCTCCTCGCCGGCCCCGTTCACGTGGCCGCCACGCGGCGAGTAGAACGACCGGAAGAGCTCGTAGGTGCCGTCGACGAGGTGGACCTGCATGCGGGCACCCTGCCACATGCGGACCGGCGTTTCGACTGGCCGGTCGACGACGCCCACCGGTCCGACGGGTGCTGCGCCGACTCGATCCCCACGACATCGGCGCACCACTAGGGTCAGCGCCGATGGCACGGGTGCTGGTGACGAACGACGACGGCGTGGACGCCATCGGACTCCACCATCTTGCGGCGGCGCTGCTCGGCGCCGGCCACGACGTCGTGGTCGCGGCACCGTCCTACGACGCCAGCGGCTCCGGCGCGAGCATCGGCAATCTCCGCCCCGATCAGCACATCCCCTGCACGGTCGTCGAGCTGCCCGGCGCGGAGCTCGCCGATGTGCCTGCGTTCGCCGTCGACGGCCCACCCGCGCTGTGTGTGCTCGCCGCGAGCCTCGGCGGGTTCGGTGCACCGCCCGACCTCGTCATGTCGGGGATCAATCCCGGCATGAACACCGGCCGGGTCGTGCTCTACTCCGGCACGGTCGGCGCGTGTCTGAGCGCCCAGAACCTGGGCATCCGCTCCATGGCAATCAGTCTCCAGGCGGTGGAACCCTGGCGGTTCGACACCGCGGCGGCGCTCGCCGTCGAGTTGCTCCCGATCCTCGAATCCGCGCCCGATCGCTCCGCCCTGAACCTGAACGTGCCCGGGCTGCCCCGTGACGAGGTCCAGGGGATTCGCTGGTGTCGGCTCGCCCCGTTCGGTGAGGTCAGAGCGGCCACCGCCGATGTCAGCGACGGTGCGCTGCAGATGCGCGTGACCGTCGTCGACGAGGAGATCCCGGCCGAGACGGACTCCGGCGCGATCCGCGACGGCTGGGCGGCGCTGACCGCGATCGTGGGTGTGGTCGAAGCGTGGCCGGCACCGAGCGAGGCGACTGTCACGGCGACGGTGGCGGTGTCGGAGACCGTGGTGCCGGGCGCCCCGGTGCACCATGCCCACCGGGTGGCGGATCCCTTCACCGGCAATGCGATCCTGACGCCTCGGGGGAACTGACGTCCGGGAGTTCCGTCGGGCCGGGCCGGTCCGGCCCTCACGACGAGTTCGTCCGCTCACCCGACCGGGCGCTGTGGGCTCAGGCCAGCTGGCGTGCGGCGATGAGCGCGTCGGCCTGGGCCGCCCAGGCGCGCACCATCAGAATGCCGTAGTCGACGACGTCGACGTCCGGGTCCTGTGTCGACCACAGCTGGATCGCGACCCGGGTTCCGACGCCGAGCTGCGCGGCGAGCAGTGCCACCTCGAGGGAGTTGCGTTCGAACGGCAGACGCCGAGCGATCTCGTCGGCCATGGCGGGCTCGATCTCGACGAGGATCCGCTGCAGGCGGTCCTGGAGGGACGGTGCCGAGAACACGAGGTGGGCCTCGGTGGCGAGCAGTGCGAGTGTCCGACGGCCGGCCATGAACTCGTCGAACGTGCCGAGGATGAAGTCCAGCGGGGAGACGTCGACGGGCTGGACCGCCATCGCAGCCGGCAACTCGCTGAAACGGACGGCGATCTCGTCGAAGACCACGTCCTCCTTGGTGGCGAAGTGGCGGAAGAAGGTCGACTGCGCGACTCCAGCGCGCTCGCACAGGTCGGCGACGGTCACGTCGGCGAACCCGCGCTCGGTGAACAGTTCGAGCGCGCCGTCGCGGATCTGGTCGTGCGTCGCGCGACGCTTCCGGTCGCGACGTGAGACCTCTGGTGCTGCATCTGTCGGCGACATGGTGGTGACGGCTACTCCTCGTCTGGCTCCCACACACTCACAGTACCGCAGGCGCCGTCCGATGCTTCATGGCGGATCCGTCCCACACGGCGCGTCACCTGACGGATCGCCGACCGGATGCCATGATGCTCGTCGTGGCATCGGTCCGGCGACAGCAGATCATCAACGCATCCGCCGATGACGTCTGGGCCTTCGTCGGGGACCCGACAACGCTGCCCGAGTGGTTCCCCGGCGTGAGCGACGCGGTGGTCGACGGTGACGAACGCACGATCACGATCGGGTCCGGGATCCCGCTCCCGGAACGGATCCTGACGAACGACTCGGTCCTCCGACGATTCCAGTACACGGTGTCGGCCGGATTCTTCCGGCACCACCTGGGCACGATCGACGTCTTCGATCTCGGCGACGACCGGTGCCTGATCGCGTACGCCACCGACGCGGAGCCCGATGTCATGGCGCTCGTGATCGGCGGCGCAGCCGGCGCGGGACTCCGTGAACTCAAGCGACAGTTCGAGTCGGGCGAACGGCCCGTCGGCAACGCCACCGGGAGGGCCTGATGGGTCGCCGCATCCTGTTCATCACCACGGACCAGCAGCGCTACGACACGCTCGGCTGCAACGGCGGACTGCTCTCACGTACACCCGTCGTCGACGCGCTCGCCGCGGACGGCATCCGCTACGAGCGGGCCGTCCCGCAGTCCGTGGTGTGCATGCCGTCGCGCTCGACCATGCTCACCGGTCAGCATCAGGCGACCCACGGCGTCTGGATGAACGGTGTCCCCCTGCCCGTCGACGCCCCGTCGGTCGCAGCCGTGCTGCACGACGCCGGCTACCGGACCGCGCTCATCGGCAAGGCCCACTTCGAGCCGTTCCTCGACCCGTTCGAACGGTTCAACGAGAACCGGGTGGCGTCGCTCGGCACCGACACGATCGAGGCGCCGCAGTACGGCGGCGGCGTCGGCCCGCACCGAGGATTCGACCACCTGCGCTTCGCGACTCACGGCGCGACGGGCTACCTGCACTACGCCAAGTGGATCGCTGCGGAGCATCCGGAAGCGATCGGCAACTACTACTCGGTCATCGACGCCGACCTCGAGGTCAACGCCGAGGGTCTCGGCGACACCGGTGCCCCGCAGGTGAAGCACAACCCGATCGAGCGGGACTGGTACCACACCGACTGGGTGGCGCAGCGCACGATCGACTGGCTCGGTGGCCTGGACGCCGACGACGACTGGTTCTGCTGGATGAGCTTCCCCGACCCGCACCACCCGTGGGATCCGCCCGAGTCGGAACTCCACCGGGTGCCGTGGCGCGACGTCGACCTGCCCGCCGGCTACCCGGAGTCGGCCGCCGATCGGGAGCGGATCCTGGACGCCAAGCCGGCCCAGTGGCGACGCTGGTACGACGGCACGCTCGTGTCGAACTACGAGGCGCCGCCGGCGTGGGTGCCCGCAGCGATGACCGCGGACCAGGTCCGCGAAGTGAACGCCATGAATGCCATCGAGGTCGAACTCATCGACGAGGCGATCGGGCGGGTGCTCGCCGAGATCGAACGGCGGGGGTGGACCGACGACGTCGACGTGATCGTCACCACCGATCACGGCGAGCTGCAGGGCGATTTCGGGCTGTTGTTCAAGGGGCCGTACCACGTCGACGGACTCATGCGACTGCCGCTCATCTGGCGACCGGCGACGTCGGCCGCGGTGGAGCCCGCGACGGTGACCGCGCCCGTCGGACTGATCGATCTGGCACCCACGTTCACGCAGATCGCCGGCGTGGCCACACCGGAGTGGATGCAGGGGTCGGCGCTGCCCGTGTCCGACGCCGACGCGCAGACCCGTGGCATCGATCAGCAGCTCACCGCGTGGGACTCCGAACTGTTCGGTGTCGGCATGTACGTGCGCACGATCACCCGTGACGGGTGGGTGTGCACGACGTACCTTCCCGGTGCGGTCCACGACGGGACCGAGGGCGAGCTCTACTCGCTCGCCGACGACCCGTTGCAGCGCGAGAACCGCTGGGACGATCCGGCGGTTCGGTCACTGCGCGACGACCTGGTCGCGCAGCTCAGGGCGAGCCTGCCACCCGAGCTCGAGCCGCGGCTCGAGCTCGAGGCACCCGTCTGAGTCATCCGCCCGTCTCGATCACTGGTGCACACCGCTGCCGCCTCGGCCGGCAGCGGCAGGCCGTCACTCCTGGACGAGTTCGATGAGGGTGCCGAATGCGCCCTTCGGGTGCACGAAGGCCACCGTCGTGCCCCGCGACCCGGGACGCGGCGCCTGATCGATCGGCGTGGCGCCGGCGGCGACCATGGCATCGAGTGCCGCCTGGCAGTCGTCGACCCGGTAGCCGATGTGATGCAGGCCCTCGCCACGCTTCTCGATCGCCTTCGCGATCGGCGAGTCGTCGCGGGTGGCGGCGGTCAGCTGGATGTAGCTGTCGGCCACCTTGACCAGCGCCTCCTCGACGCCGTCGGACTCGACGACCTCTCGGTGGGCGACGGTCGCGCCGAAGGCCCGCTGGTAGAAGTCGACGGCCGCGTCGAGGTCGCGGACGGCGATGGCCACGTGGTCGATCTCGGTCAGGATCAGTTCGTCGGTCATGAGGGCTCCTCGGACGTCGTTCGGGATCAGAGCTCGCCGCGGGCGTGGCGCTGGTAGAGGGTGATCTTGTCCTCGCCGATCGCCTCACGCTTCTCGGGGTTCGTGATGCCCAGGCCGGCCTCGGGTGCGAGGCACAGGACGCCGAGCTTCCCCTCGCCCTGGTTCTTGTGGGTCTTGAGCGCGGCCTCGCCCGTCTGGTCGAGCGTGAACACCTCGCTCATCACCGGCTGGACGGCGCCCCGGTCGATCAGCCGGTTCATCTCCCACGCCTCCTGGTAGTTGGCGAAGTGACTCGAGATGATGCTCTTCAGCTTCATCCACAGGTGACGGTTGTCGTACTCGATCATGTAGCCGGACGTCGCCGCGCAGGTGACGATCTTGCCGCCCTTCTTGGCCATGAACACCGAGGCGCCCATCGTCGAGCGGCCCGGGTGCTCGAACACGATGTCGGGGTCCTCACCCACGAGCTCGCGCACCTTCTTGCCCAGACGTCGCCACTCCGACTCGTCCTGGGTGTGCTCGTCGGACCAGAACTGGTAGCCCTCGGCACGCCGGTCGATGACCGCCTCGCAGCCCATGGCCTTGAGGAGTTCGACGCGACTCTCGGACGAGACGACGCCGACGGGGGTGCCGCCGCCGTTGAGCACGAGCTGCGTGGCGTACGCGCCGATGCCGCCGGTCGCGCCCCAGATGAACACGACGTCGCCCTGCTTCATGCGGGCGGCGTGCTCGCCGACGAGCATGCGGTAGCTGGTGGACGCGCACAGGGCATTGACCGCGGATTCCTCCCAGGTGAGGTGCTCGGGCTTCGGCATCAGCTGGTTGGCCTTGACCACCGACAGCTCCGCGAGGCCGCCGTAGTTCGTCTCGAAACCCCAGATCCGCTGGTTGGCGGCGAGCATCGAGTCGTTGTGAGCCGAGGGGTCCTGGTCGTCGACGTAGTTGCAGTGGACGGCCACCCGGTCGCCGGGCTTCCAGTTGCGCACCGCCGAACCGACCCGCAGCACCACGCCCGAGGCGTCGGAGCCGACCACGTGGAAGTCCTGCGCGTGGCGGGCGCCCCACACCGACTCCCGACCAAGTCGGTCGAGGAATCCGAAGGTCGGGAGTGGCTCGAAGATCGACGTCCACACCGTGTTGAAGTTGATGGCACTGGCCATCACCGCGATGTACACCTCGTCGGGGGCCAGTTCCGGGGTCGGGATCTCACCGACGTGCAGCGACTGCCGGGGGTCCTTGTCCTCGGAGGCCACCCCCTCCCACATGTCCTGCTCCGAGCGCAGCACGTGTGCGGCGCGGTACGACTCCGGAATCGGCATGTTGGCGAGGTCGTCGCCAGAGGCTCCGGACTGGATGGCTTCGAGGAACTCCTGCATGGCGGGCAACCTACCCGGACGAACTCACTCCGGGCCAGCGAATGACGAAAATTGTTTCGTGTTCTGTAATTCTGCTGTTGTGACATGCGGCTTCGACGCCGGTGCCGAGAGTTCAGTACCCTCGGTCCTCATTCGCAGGGGCCGACGACCGGTCCCGATCGTGGAGGTGACCACATGCCAGGTTCGGTGATTCTGCAGGGGGCTCGAACCCCGATCGGCAAGATGTCCGGCTCACTCGCCGGGTTCAAGGGCTCGGACCTGGGCGGCATCGCGATCAAGGCCGCCCTCGAGCGCGCCGGTGTCGCTCCCGAGGCCGTCGACTACGTCTTCATGGGCCAGGTGCTGCTCGCGGGCGCCGGTCAGCTCCCCGCCCGCCAGGCCGCAGTGGCCGGTGGCATCCCGATGAGCGTGCCGGCGACCACCGTCAACAAGGTCTGCCTGTCGGGCATCAACTCGATCATGCTCGCGGACCTGATGATCCAGGCCGGCCTCGCCGACGTCGTCGTGGCCGGTGGCCAGGAGTCGATGACCAACGCGCCGTACCTGCTGCCCGACGCCCGCGCCGGCATGCGCATGGGCGACAAGTCCGTCGTCGACTCGATGATGTACGACGGCCTGTTCTGCGCCATCGACCAGTGCGCCATGGGTGCAGGCACCGAGAAGTACGCCGCCACCGCCGGCCTGAGCCGCGAGGAGCAGGACGCGCTGGCCGCGGCCTCGCACGAGCGTGCCGCCAAGGCCCAGAAGGACGGGCTCTTCGACGACGAGATCGTCCCGGTGAGCATCCCGCAGCGCAAGGGCGACCCGGTGACGTTCACCGTCGACGAGGGTGTGCGCGCCGAGTCGACCTACGAGTCGCTCAGCGGCCTGCGTCCGGCGTTCGACAAGGCCGGCAACATCACCGCCGGCAATGCCTCGCAGATCTCCGACGGCGGTGCCGCGGTGATCGTCGCCTCGAAGGAGGCCGCAGAGCGCATCGGCGGCTCGCCGCTCGGCGAGATCGTGTCGTACGGCCAGGTGGCCGGGCCCGACGCCTCGCTGCTCACGCAGCCGGCGAACGCCATCAAGTCGGCGCTCGACCGTGCGGGCCTGTCGGTCGGCGACGTCGACCTGTTCGAGCTCAACGAGGCCTTCGCAGCCGTCGGCGTGGCATCCACCAAGGACCTCGGCGTGACCGACGACGTCGTCAACGTCAACGGTGGCGCGATCGCCCTGGGTCACCCCATCGGCATGTCGGGCACCCGCATCGTGCTGACGATGCTCCACGAGCTCGCCCGGCGCGGCGGCGGCACCGGCGCTGCGGCTCTGTGCGGTGGTGGCGGCCAGGGCGACGCCCTGATCGTCAAGACCATCTGACGCCCGATCTGCACTGAACCGCTCGCACTCCCCGGATCCGTCGCCCCCGGCGACACGGATCCGGGGAGTGCCGCGTTCGGGTGCCGGTCAGGAGAGCAGGCCGACGAGCCGCGACACCACCAGCGTGATGAGCGTGAGGGCCAGCATCGCCTGACCCATCATCGCGAGCTTCGCCCAGCGCGCCGCCGGCATCGCGTCAGTCGGACCGAACGATGCGGCATTGGTGAACGACACGTACAGGTAGTCGACGAACCGGGGTCGCCAGCGTGGGTCCGCCAGTTCCGGGTCGGTCATCTGGGGAAAGATGAAATCCGGCGGCTGCCGTCCGGTTCCCTCAGCACGCCGCCCCTGCCCACCGCGGTCGCAGTGCCAGTACCAGAGTCCGAACACGACGATGTTGGTGACGTAGATGGTTCCTGCCGACAACAACAGGTCGAACGTGTCGAAGGACGCCGAATCACCGAGGATCTCCTGCACGAGCAGCAGCCCGGAGCCGGCGTTCGTGGCCGACGCCAGGATGATGAGCACCGTCGTCGCCCGCCAGACCGGCTTCGAGTACGCGTGCTGGTGCCAGTTCCGCACGTGGTCGCCGGTGCCGTAGGTGATGAGCAGGCCGGCGACGACGAGCACCTCGAGGGCGAGCTTGCTCCAGTGCGCCCACGAATGCATCGACGGCTGGACCAGGAGCTGCAACACCAGCACCGCGCACACCGTGACGCACACGCCGAGGATCGGCTCCGGAGCCGGTCCACGCCAGGTCCCTCCAACGGCGAGCCGGTTGGAGCGCGACGGTCGTGCCACGACTCAGGCCGGGCCGTCGGGCCCGTCGTCAGGCGAGTCGGCGGGCTCCGACTGGTCACTGATGATGCGTCGACCCTCGAGCGCACGGCCGAGCGTCAGC
>CAJBIS010000031.1 GCA_903953195.1 uncultured Actinomycetes bacterium | reverse complement strand
GGCGACTGACCCGGTACCCGTCGCGCTCATCGGCGGGCGGGCGCCCCTGCGAGGTCGACGTGCGCATCGTGACCTCGAGTCCCGACTGGGTCCAGATCGACGCGATGTTGTGGGCGTGGATCTCGCTGCCGCCGGCCTCGGCGTCGTCGAGGTCGCGCCACCCGAGCAGGTGGACGGTGCCGATGCCGGCGTCGGCGGCGAGGTCGGCGATCTTGCGGCGAGTCTCCTCGCTGGCAACAGGCGTGTTCACGGCGCCCCTACACTACGCAACGCTGACGGACCTGAGGAGGATCGTGAAGCTCACCGGAGAACGCCCGATGCAGGGCGAGACACCCGACTCGCTCCTGGCCTTGCACGCCGCCGGCTACCGCGAGGTCCACGAACGGATCGACGCCGGACGCTTCCTCGACGTCGGGTGCGGCCTCGGCGACGAGAGCGTCGGATTCACCGGCGGCGGTCGCTTCGTCGTCGGTGTGGACTACGACCCCGAGACCGCCGCCCAGGCGGTCTCGACCCACCGGTCCAGCGGTCTGCGGGCGCTGTGCGGTGACGGATCGAAGATCGGGGTGCGCGGCGATGCGTTCGACTACGTGTGCTCATCACACCTGATCGAGCACTTCGTGGAGCCGGAGATGCACGTCCGCGAGGTGTCCCGGGTGCTCGACCCGGGCGGCACGGCGTTCTTCCTGACCCCGAACAAGCCCGCCGACTTCGAGAACCCCTACCACGTGTACCTCTTCACCCCCGAGGATCTGCGATCCATGCTCGGCCGCCACTTCGGCACCGTCGAGGTGCACGGGCTCGACGCCAACGAGCTCGCCAAGGCGGATTTCGAGCAGCGACGGGCGATGGCCCAGAAGCTGCTGCGACTCGACCCGTTCGGGCTCCGCCACAAGCTGCCCCGGAACGCCTTCGTGTGGTTGCACGCGACCGGCCGCCGCTTCGCCTACCGCTACACGAACACGTCGCAGGTCGGCGGCGAGTCCGGCATCACCGAGTCGGACTTCTTCCTGACCGACGCCATCGACCCGACGACGCTGGTGCTGTTCGCCGTCTGTCGGGATCCACTCGACTGACGGGTGCGTCGGCCCGTCGACTCAGTCGGTCGGGTCGGGCGCGGGATCCGCGTCGCCCGGTGACCTCCTGAGCGCCGAGACGATCGGGTCGAGTGCCAGACAGATCACCGCCGCCAGTGTCCACGCGTGCGTGATCTCGAACTGGTTCATCCAGTTGAAATCGATGACGTACTGGTTGCGCAGTTCCTTCAGGATGACGAACCCGGCTGCCGCCGCCCACATCCCGATGCCCACGATCCGCACCACGACCTGACCCCGTGGCACGAAGGCGGCGAGCGCGGCCACGGCGGCCATGCCGAGAGCGACGAACGGCCCGGCGATCAGCCACGAGACCGCAGCGGTACCGAGGACCAGGACCGCCCCGACCGCAGTGGTCGGCACCGGACCGTCGACGCCGAGCGGTGCGATCCCGACGGGGTCGGTCGGGACCGGGTCGACGCGTGAGCGCTGTCGGCGCGGCCAGCACAACAGGGCGATGCACACCAGCACGCCGAGGGCCGAGGCCGCGAGCCCGAACCACACGAGTCGTTGCGGCGCCCAGGTGATCGTGATCGTCTGATCGGCTCCGACGGTCGCCGGATCGATCAGCCAGCCGTTGGCGTAGCCGTTGATCAGCGTTGGCGGGCCCAGATCCACCCCCGACGCCGTGGTGGCCCGGAACCCGGGACTGAGCGACTGTCCGAGCACGACCCAGTACGGCTGCGACGCGGCGGTGACGGCGGTCGTCCACGTGAGGCGTGACGGTTGCTCGGAGGTGCTCGTCGGGCCGGCGGGCGCCGGGGCGGGTCCGTCGACGAGCGTGTCGGCACCGGCTGTGCCACCGGCGGCGGACGCGAGGACCACCGAGTTCACGGCGATGCCCGTGGCCGAGGCCGGTGTGGTCGACAGCAGCTGCCGGCCGGCTGCGAGACGGAGCTCCGGCCCGCACGCCGCCAGATCGAGGGGCGCCCGGTCGAGTGCGGCCCCCACCGTGCCGGCCGCGACGACGGGCACGGGCGTGCCGTTCATCGCCACCAGGTCGTCGCGGCATCCGGTCGTGAACGTCGAGTCGTCGGCCGGCACGGTCGCCCGGACCGGGAGGCCGAGGTCGACGATCCCGACCGGCAGGACGGTCGGGTTCCCCGTGAACCAGTCCTTCGAGTTGGCCTCGACGATCTCGTCGACGGTGAGCGTCACACGCTGCGCCGTGGTGGCCGGCACGGGAACCGTCAGCGTGGCCGTGGCGCCCGGGGCGACCGGGCCCGGGTCGGGAGCGGCGACGTCGACGGTCAGCGGTGCGGCATCGTCGAACTGCACCGTCACTCTCGACGGAATCGAGTGCAACCCGTCGCGACGGACCCGGAGCTCGAGTCCGTCGGTGGCGAAGGGCGCCGCGGACTCCACTCGGATCGACTGGCCGCGCACGTCGTTGACCGGTGTCTGCCACGCGGTGTCGGGATCGCCGTCGACGGCCGAGGTGGCGCGACTGCGCAGGTCGCCGGCGAGCGTGCCGCTCGCCGACGCGGTGAGGCCACCGGCCGCGGCATCCGGCATGCCGAGCAGCGCGTCGATCTGGGCGCTGGTGCGTCGCGGATCGAGTCGGACCGAGCCGAACGTGGTGAAGCTGCGACCGGCCGGCCCCTCGACCCAACGCTGCATGAGCTGTTCCTCGTCGTCCACCACGACCTCGGCCGGGTTGCCGGAGCGACGCTGGAACACGTAGGTGAGCGGCTGGTCGATCGACGCGGGACCGGCGGCGGCGAGCAGATCGGTCGGCGGACGGATGACCTCGGTGACCGGGTCGACGTCGGGGATCGTCACCTCGGCGATGCCGACGTCCGACACGCCGACGTAGCGATCGAGCTCGCCCAGGTTCGCCTCGGTGATGGTGATGCGGAGTTCCCGGAAGGTCCGTTGCGGGAAGTCGATCCGCTGCCCCGGCACGGAGCGCGACGAGTCATCGAGCGCCACGGGGACCGGCTCGCCGCCGTCGAAGCCCAACTCGACCGCGGTGATCCAACGGTTTCCGGCCCGGAGCGACTGCAGGAGCTGCAGGTGGTCCGTGGTGACCGGCTCGTTGGCGCGGATCTGGAGGTACTCGCCCCGCGGCTCGCCGAACGCCGCCACCCGCCACGCCGTGGACGGGTCGCCGTCCATCGCCCGGACGGCCCGGTCGGCCGGGGTGTACGACACGGGGTTGCCGTAGGCCGAGGCCTGCACGGTCGCTCCGCCGATCTGCTCCGCAACGGTCTGCGTGTCGTCGCCGGCACCGGGGAACACGTCGAGCCGGTTGTCGGTCGGGTCACGCTCCACCGGCGTCTCGCCCGCCACCTCGGTGTACCCGTCGTTCTCGCGGACCGAACCCCAGCGCCGGGCGGCGCGGCGGTTGGTGTCGGTGACGACGAGCTGCGCGCCGGGTGTGCTGACGAGCGAGTCGAGTCGCGCGGGGTCCTGCGCGAACGAGGCGCTGCTCAGGATCGGACGATCGGGGTCGAGCGCGCCGCTCGCCGCCCAGTTGACGATGCCCGAACCGTCGCCGGCGATGACCGTCGGCGTGGCCGCGCTCACCGTGCGGGCGATCGGGCGTGTGTCGGCCAGGTCGAACAGCGACACGGCCGGGGCTCGCGGTACCGAGGGTGGTGTGCCCAGTTCGACCTCGTCGTCGAGCGGCAGCAGGGGGTTCGCATCGTTGCGCACGTCGGTCCCGAAGCGTTGGGGTGGGTCGAGTCCGGGGGTCTCCTGCCGCACCCGGAACGTCTGGTCGGGGCGGGGCGTCCGGAAGCGCTCG
>CAJBIS010000030.1 GCA_903953195.1 uncultured Actinomycetes bacterium | reverse complement strand
GGTCAGGTCGTGACGGTCGACGGCGACGCGGGGACCGTGCGGCCCGGGCCGCCGGGGGCGACCGCCGCCTCGTCGGCCGCGCGAACCGAACCTCGCTCCACCGGACCGGACGCCGCACCGGTCGCCGAGGCCCTCGCCACGCGCATCGACGTGAATCTGGGAGTCGTGGGCGCAGCCTCCGCCGCGGCGGCGCTTCCCGTCGACGGTGTGGGCCTCCTCCGCGCCGAGGTGATGCTCGTCGACGCGCTCAGCGGGGTCCACCCGGCCGCGATGATCGCTCGCGGCCAGTCCGACGAGTTCGTCGGTCACCTCGCGGACGCGTTGCTCGAGGTCACCACCGCGTTCGGCCACCGTCCGGTCGTGTACCGCTCCACCGACTTCCGGAGCAACGAGTTCCGTGGCCTGCAGGGGGGCGACGAGCTTGAACCGGTCGAGGCGAACCCGATGATCGGGTTCCGGGGCTGCTTCCGGTACGTGCAGGACCCGACCTTGTTCAACCTGGAGCTCGAGGCGATGGCGCGGGTGCGCGAGCAGACACCGAACCTGCACCTGATGATCCCGTTCGTGCGCAGCGCGTGGGAGCTCGAGCGCTGCCTGGAACTCGTCGACGCGTCCCGGCTGGGCCGACAGCGCGGACTGCTCCGCTGGGTGATGGCCGAGGTGCCCTCGGTGATCTACCAACTCGACGCCTACGCCGCGTTGGGTATCGACGGCGTGTCGATCGGATCGAATGACCTGACCCAGCTGATGCTCGGGGTCGACCGCGACTCCGCGCTGTGCGCCGAGGCGTTCAACTCGGCGGATCCGGCGGTGCTCGCCGCGATTCGCGACATCATCAGCGGGGCACACGGCGCGGGCATGACCGCGTCGTTGTGCGGGCAGGCCCCGTCGAACGACCCGCACTTCGCCGAGCACCTGGTGCGGGCCGGGATCGACTCGATCTCGGTCACCCCCGACGCCGTGGGCGCCCTCCGAGCGGTCGTCGCCGCGGCCGAACATCGGATCGTGCTCGAGTCCGCTCGACTCGGTACTCTCTGAACATCGTTCAGATCGTCTGGACGCGCTGTGAGGGGGAATTCATGGCCACTGCAACCACCACCCGTCGTTCGCCGATCCGCGCCGTCGCGCTGCTCGGCATGGGCGCGTCGATCGCGCTGTTCAGCTCGGCGTGCACGCTCAGCGACGTGTCGTCGATCCTGTCGATCCTGCGACTCTTCGGCGTGCTCTGATCCGATCCGACCGCGGTCGACCGACTCGCTGAGGGATCAGCAGGCCTCGCGCAGGTCAGTCGGTCGACCGCAGGATCCGTCCGGCGAGCGCACCCGTGTGCTCGCCGGCTTCCCTGAACACCGCACCGTTCACGACGGTGCAGTCGACGCCCCGGGCCCGCTGCACGAAGCGCGGTGCGCCACCGGGGAAGTCACGCACGATCTCCGGGATCTGCAGTTCGAGTCCGTCGAGATCGATCACGTTCACGTCGGCGAACGCACCGGGCCGCAGCACCCCGCGATCCCGGTACCCGATGAACGATGCCGTGTCCGATGTGAGTCGGCGGACACCCTCCTCGACGGGCAGCAACCCCTCGTCGCGCACCCAGTGCGACAGGAAGTACGTCGGCTGACTGGCGTCCATGATCTGGGTGGCGTGTGCGCCCGCGTCCGCGAGTCCCATGATTGACACCGGCGACGTGATCAGCTCGGCGATGGCCGACTCGTCCTGATTCATCACCGGCCAGTTGACCAGCGTCCGACCGTTCGAGGTGTCGAGTGCATCGAGGTACGCCTCGATCGCGTGCACCCCACGGGCTCGGCCCCATCCGGCCACCGAGTCGGACTCGTCGTAGGTGTACCGAGCCGGTGCATCGGCGGGCATCACGAACATGCGCTCGTAGCTGTCGGTCGGCCGCTCCGCCGCCTCGGCGATGAGTCGGGCCCGCACCTCGGGGTCCCGGATCGCCGCGAGCTTGGTGGCCAGCGTCGCGTGCCGGACGGCCTGGAACGACGGCAGGTCGTCGAGCAGCGAGTTGGCGTCGAGGCTGAACAGCACGCCGACGCTGCGGGGCGTGATCTGTGGGCGCAGCTGCGCGCCGCGCTCGTTGGCCTCGGCGGCGAGCCGGAGGACCTCGCGGTAGTGCTCGCCGAGCGAGCTGATCTGCTGCAGGTTGAAGCTGAACGGGCGACCCGACGCCCGCGACAGCTCGGCCATCCAGCCGACCTCCTCGGCCACGCGGTCGCCGGGGACGTGCTCGAAGTTGTACCGGGGCGCGCTCTCGAACACACCGCGGCCGAGTTCCGCGAGCGAGGCGGTGATCCGGGTGAACTCGTCGGGCTCGCTCCACGTGCCCGGGACGTTGCGGCCATCGGGCACACGATGGAAGAGGCTCCGCGAGATCGAGTAGCCGAGGGCGCCGGACTCCATGGCGGAGCGCACCACGGCGGCCATCTCGTCGAGCTGTGTCTCGGTCGGGACGAAGTCGCGTTCACACGCAGCGTCGCCTGCGACGTACAGCCGCACCGCGACGTCACCGACGTAGCCGCCGGCGTTCAGGCCGCGCGGCATCTGGTCGAGCGCGTCGAGGTAGCCGCCGAAGTCCTCCCAGTCCCATGGCAGACCCTCGAGGATGCACGCGGCGGGGATGTCCTCGACCGACTCCATCGCGGTGGCGAGCACCTCACCCTGACCGGGCCGAACCGGTGCGAACGTCATCCCGCAGTTGCCCATGACCACCGAGGTGACACCGTGCCAGCACGACGACGACATGGTCGGGTCCCATCCGATCTGGGCGTCCAGATGCGAGTGCAGGTCCACGAATCCGGGGGTCACGATGCGCCCGTCCGCGTCGATCACCCGCCCGGCGCCGGTGCGGTCGACCTCGCCGACGGCGGCGATGCGGTCGCCGTCGATGCCGACGTCGCCCCGGAACGCAGGTGTGCCCGTGCCGTCGACGATCGTGCCGCCGCTGATCACCAGATCGTGTGCCATGTCGCCGGCCCTCCATGGGTGGACGTCGGTCGGATGGCTGCAGTCCAGCACATCGGCGGACCGGCCTGCCGAGACCCGGACGTCCCTTTGGTAGTGTCGTCCCTTCGAGGGCCGCGGGAGTTCGAGTGAGCAAGCACATCGTCGTCACCGGTGCGGCCGGCATGGTCGGATCACACGTCGCGGAGCAGTTGCTCGCTCGCGGGGACCGTGTGGTCGGCGTCGACGACCTGTCGACCGGTGAGCTCGCCAATCTGGCCGGCGTGCTCGGGTCGGACGGGTTCGAGTTCATCGAGACCGATGCCTGCACGCTCCCGGAGCTCCCGGCCGGGACCGACGCGGTGATGCACCTGGGATCCCCGGCGTCACCCCGACACTTCCGAGACCTGCCGATCGAGGTGCTGCGCGCCGGGAGCCTGTCGACGCTCAACATTCTCGACCTGGCTGACCGGAGCGGCGCGACCGTGCTGTTCGCGTCGAGCAGCGAGGTCTACGGCGAACCCGAGGTGCACCCGCAGCGCGAGGACTACCGGGGCAGCGTGAGCACGCTCGGCGAACGCGCCTGCTACGACGAGGGCAAGCGGTTCTCCGAGGCGGCGCTCGACACCTACCGACTGCGCCGCGGACTCGACACCCGCATCGCCCGGATCTTCAACACCTACGGCCCGCGCATGCGGCTCGACGACGGACGCATCGTCGTCACGCTCGTCCAGCAGGCACTGCGCGGCGAGCCATTGACCATCCACGGCGACGGCACCCAGACCCGGAGTTTCTGTTACGTCGACGACCTGGCCGCCGGGCTCATCGCGCTGCTCGACAGCGACGTCGTCGAGCCGGTGAACCTGGGGAACCCGGTCGAGATGACCGTCCTCGAGATGGCGGAGCTGATCGTGTCGGTCACCGGGAGCTCCTCGGACGTCGTGTTCGAACCCCGCCCCGAGAACGATCCGAGTCGGCGGTGCCCCGACATCACTCGAGCACGTGAGCTGCTCGGTTGGGAGCCCACCGTGCCGGTGGCCGATGGGGTCGCGCGCACGGTGGCGTCGATCGCGACGATGATCGGCGCGCCGCTGCCGACGGCCACCGCCGAGGCGCCCTGATGGCCGAGTTCGACCTCGCGCCCGACGAACCGGTCTTCGTGGCCGGCCATCGCGGTCTGGTGGGG
The DNA here is from genome assembly GCA_903953195.1 of uncultured Actinomycetes bacterium. GTDB lineage: Bacteria > Actinomycetota > Acidimicrobiia > Acidimicrobiales > Microtrichaceae > SXMI01. Next base: position 383 of record CAJBIS010000030.1, on the reverse strand, counting down.
TCCGCCATCGTGCGTCGGCTGCAGTCGGGCGGTCACCGCAACGTGCTGACGGCCACGCGTGCTGAGGTCGACCTGCGCGATCAGTCACAGGTCGAGGCATGGATGCGAGCCCAGCGCCCGCGAGCCGTGTACCTGGTGGCCGGCACGGTCGGCGGCATCATGGCCAACAGCACCCGTCCGGCCGAATTCCTCTACGACAACCTGATGATCCACGCGAACGTCATCCAGGCCGCCCGCGCCGCCGACGTCGAGAAGCTGCTCTACCTCGGCAGCTCGTGCATCTACCCACGTCTGGCCGATCAGCCCATCACCGAGGACGCCCTGCTCACCGGACCGCTCGAGCCGACGAACGAGGCGTACGCCATCGCCAAGATCGCCGGCAT
>CAJBIS010000029.1 GCA_903953195.1 uncultured Actinomycetes bacterium | reverse complement strand
GGCCACGTGATCATGGGCACCGACATGCTGGAGTCGATGGGCCACGAGCTGCGCATCGGCAACAACGTGACGATCAACCTCGAACCCGACACCCGCGACGACGCCGACCGGTTGTACGCCGCACTGTCCGAGGGCGGCACGGACGCCCCCGGCATGCAGGAGATGTTCTGGGGCGCCTACTGGGGCACGTGCCTGGACCGGTTCGGCATCCGGTGGATGTTCAACGTCGCCGACGACGCTCCGACGAGCTGATCGCCGGTCCGGTCACTTGTTGGCGATCTGCTCCAGCAGCTGCACCATCTTCTCCTCGTTGGACAGCTCGTCCTCGGGCTTGTCCTTCCGGTTGCGCATGGCGTTCACCGGGACGACGACGAAGAAGTAGACGGCCACAGCCACGAGCAGGAACGTGAGCAGCGCGGTGAGGAACTTCCCGTAGTAGACGACACCGTTGCCCAGCTCGAACGTGAGCTCGTTGAAGTTCGGCTTGCCGAAGATCGCGCCGATGACGGCCATCAGCACGTCGTCCACGAACGACGTGATCACCGCGCCGAACGCGGCGCCGATCACGACGCCGACCGCCAGATCGACGACGTTGCCCTGGCTGATGAACTCCTTGAACCCCTTGATCACGGTGACCTCCTGATGGCCCGGGTCGAGATGATCCCCATTCCCTAGCCGACCGGATCCGACGGGTCGTGGACCATCGGCACCTCACGGGAGTGCCTCCGACGACCGTGCCCGACCCGGAACGGCAGGTGCTCGGCCTGCAGCTCACGGAGCTCGTCGAACATCGCCCGACTCGCCCGCCGATACGCTCGGCTCGTCATGCTGCACGCGTTCCTGATCAGCTTCGGCGTGATCTTCGTCGCCGAACTCGGCGACAAGAGCCAGCTGATGGCCATGACGTTCGCCGCCCGCTACCGGCCGCTGCCGATTCTCATCGGCATCACCATCTCCACCGCGCTCGTGCACGCCGTCTCGGTGCTGATCGGCGTGGTCATCGGCGCCCGACTCCCGACGACCGCGATCTCGATCGCCGCCGGCATCGCATTCCTCGGGTTCGCCGCCTGGACGTTCCGAGGTGACGAACTCGACGACGAGGAGGCCGCCAAGGCCGACCGCGACAGCCGTTCCGCGGTCGTGGCCGCCAGCGTGGCGTTCTTCCTGGCCGAACTCGGCGACAAGACCATGCTCGCCACCATCACGCTGGCCACCACCGAGGGCCCGGTGGGCACTTGGCTCGGTTCGACCGTGGGCATGGTCGCCGCCGACGCGCTCGCCATCTGGGTCGGCGCCGTGCTCGGCGCCAAACTCCCGGAACGGGCCATCCGGATCGGCGCCACCATCCTGTTCGCCGTCTTCGGCATCGTCCTGATCGTCGGCGCCCTGCGGACCTGACGGCGACGGTCGGGAGGACTGGGTACCGTGCGGGCGTGACCGATCCCGTCGCTGACGCCGTCACCGCTGCGGTCTGGACCGGCGGTCGCGACATCGAGGTGCGTCGGCTCCCCGTGCCTGACCTCGCACCCGGCGAGATCCTCGTGCGGATCGACCTGGCCACCGTGTGCGGCAGCGACCGGCACACCGTCGCCGGACGACGAACGAGCCCGGCTCCCGGCATCCTCGGCCACGAGGGCGTGGGCCGGGTGGCCGCACTCGGTGTCGGCGGGGCGACCGACCTCGACGGACGCTCGTTGCAGGTGGGCGACCGCATCGTGTGGAGCGTGGTGTCGGCGTGCGACACCTGCGATCGATGCCTCGCCGGCCACACGGCCAAGTGTCGGACGCTGATGAAGGTCGGGCACGAACCGCTCGAGGGGCCCTGGCCGCTCTCGGGCACCTACGCCACCCACCTCGTGCTCCCCACCGCCCACGCCGTGGTCGTGGTGCCCGCCACGGTCTCCGATGCCGCCGCGTCGATCGCCGGCTGTGCACTGGCGACGGTGTGCGCGTGCCTCGAGGCGGCCGGCCCGATCGATGGGCGGGTCGTGCTCGTGAGCGGACTCGGCGCGCTCGGGGTGTGTGCGACCGCCCTGGCATCGCACTCGGGCGCCGACGCGATCATCGGGATCGACCCCGACCCGG
>CAJBIS010000028.1 GCA_903953195.1 uncultured Actinomycetes bacterium | reverse complement strand
GTCGTCGATGGCCTCCACGGTGGGGCGCTGAATGACCAGCATCTGATGCGTACCTCGGGACTCGGAGGGTGGGCGGGAACTTGGGGACTTCGGACTTCGGACTACTTGGAGTACAGCTCGACGATGAGCTGCTCACGCACGGGGACGTCGATGTGCTCGCGGAGCGGCAGCTCGCGCACGGTGACCTCCTGGCCGCCGTCGGCGGACTCGAGCCACGGCGGGGGCGTCCGGCCGAGTGCGTCCATGTTCCACTCGACGACGAGCATCTTGCGGGACTTGTCGCGCAGCCGGATGACGTCGCCCTTGCGGACGCGGTAGCTGGGGATGTTCACGCGACGGCCGTTGACCTCGACGTGTCCGTGGTTCACGAACTGGCGGGCCTGCGGGCGGGTGGCGCCCCAACCGGCGCGGTACACGACGTTGTCGAGACGGAGCTCGCAGAGGCGCAGCAGGTTCTCGCCGGTCACGCCCTGGCGGCGCGAGGCCTCGGCGTAGAGGTTGCGGAACTGCTTCTCGGTCATGCCGTAGGTGAAGCGTGCCTTCTGCTTCTCCTGCAGCTGGAGCAGGTACTCGCTGACGTTGCCACGACGACGGGTGCGGCCGTGCTCGCCGGGCGGGTACGGCCGCTTCTCCATGGCGATGTTCTCGCCATTGGTGCCCCAGATGTTGGTGCCGAGCCTGCGAGAGACCCGGGCCTTCGGACCGGTGTAGCGCGACATGTCAGAGCCTCCGACGCTTCGGGGGACGACAGCCGTTGTGCGGGACCGGCGTGACGTCCTTGATACCGGTGACCTCGATGCCCACGTTCTGGATGGACCGGATGGCGGTCTCGCGACCGGAGCCCGGGCCCTTCACCACGACGTCCACCTTGCGCACGCCGTGCTCCATCGCCCGACGAGCGGCCTGCTCGGCGGCCAGCTGCGCCGCGAACGGGGTCGACTTGCGGGAGCCCTTGAAGCCGGCGTTGCCCGCCGAGGCCCACGACAGCACGTTGCCCTCGAGGTCGGTGATCGAGACGATCGTGTTGTTGAACGAGCTCTTGATGTGGACGACACCGTGGGTGACGTTCTTGCGTTCGCGGCGCTTGGGCCGACGACCGCCTGCGGGAGGCTTTGCCATTACTTCCGAACCTTCTTCTTGCCGGCCACGGTCTTCTTGGGACCCTTCCGGGTACGGGCGTTGGTGTGCGTGCGCTGGCCCCGGACGGGGAGGCCGCGGCGGTGCCGCAGACCCTGGTAGCAGCCGATCTCCATCTTGCGCTTGATGTTCTGGTTGACCTCGCGGCGGAGGTCACCCTCGACCTTGTGGTTCTCCTCGATGAACGCGCGGAGCTTGGTGACCTCGGCGTCGGTGAGGTCACGGACGCGGGTCGTGGGATCGATGTCGGTCGCCGCGCAGATCTCCTCCGCGGTGGACCGGCCGATGCCGTAGATGTAGGTGAGCGAGATCATCAGACGCTTCTCGCGGGGGATGTCAACGCCGGAAATTCGTGCCATGGGTTACCTCAGCCCTGCCGCTGCTTGTGGCGCGGGTTCTCACAGATGACCATCACCCTGCCGTGGCGACGGATCACTCTGCACTTCTCACAGATCTTCTTGACGCTTGGTCGAACTTTCATCTCGTCCTCGGACCGAACCAGTCGGTCACTTGTAGCGGTAGGTGATTCGACCCCGGGTGAGGTCGTAGGGGGTGAGCTCTACCTGAACCTTGTCGCCCGGCAGGATCCGGATGTAGTGCATCCGCATCTTCCCGGAGATGTGCGCCAACACCTTGTGCCCGTTCTCGAGTTCCACACGGAACATGGCGTTCGGAAGCGGTTCGATGACCGTTCCCTCGAGCACGATGGCGTCTTCCTTAGGCTTGGGCAGCGAACGACCTCCTGATGGGCCCCGGGGGGTGAGTCTCCGGCCTGCGAACGGGTGCTCGCGGGCCGACCGGAAAGAATAGGAGAATCCGCCCGCCGGAGCAAAGGCGGGCCGGATCAGCCCTGACGGGAACGGATCAGCGTCACCACTGCCGTCGCGATCTCGTCGGGATCGCCGACCCCGTCGACCCGCTCCAGCAGGCCCTGGTCGGAGAAGTACCCGAGCAGCGGCTCGGTCTGCTCACGGAAGGCATCGAGGCGCTTCTGGACCTTCGCTTCGGTGTCGTCACCACGCTTGACGACCGCTCCCCCACACTTGGCACACACGCCGGTCTCCGCCGACTCGTCGACGCCGGCGGCGTAGACCGAGGCGCAGCTCTCACAGATGCGCCGACCGACGATGCGGTCGACGACCACCTGATCCGGTACGTCGAGCTCGATCACGACGCTGATGCCCTCGGGCGCCAGCAGGTCGTCCAGGAACTCGGCCTGGCCCTTGGTGCGCGGGTAGCCGTCGAGGATGAACCCGGGCTGGGCGTCGGCCTCGGCCAGCCGGCCTCTCACCACGTCCTCCATCACCTCGTCGGAGACGAGCTCGCCGGCGTCGATGATCGCCGCGACCTTCTCGCCGAACTCGGATCCCGACGCCGCCGCAGCGCGCAGCATGTCGCCGGTGGAGATGTGCGGGATGCCGAGCTGGTCGCGCAGCCGCGTCGCCAGGGTGCCCTTGCCGGACCCCTGTTTGCCGAACACGATCACTCGCAACGGTGCTGCCATCCGCAAATCACAACAGGTCGTGAACGTTTGCACAAGTGGAGCGACCGATGGTCGGTCCCGGCCCCGTCACCCGGTTCCGTCACTTGGTGGAGAGGAAGCCCTCGTAGTTGCGCATCATCAGCTGGCTGTCGACCTGCTTCATGGTCTCGAGCGCCACACCGACGGCGATCAGGAGCGACGTGCCGCCGATCGAGTACGCCGCACCGCTGGCGTTCGCACCGAGCAGGAACCGCACCAGGATCGTCGGGCTGATCGCCAGGATGGCGATGAAGATCGCACCCGGGAGCGTGATCCGGTTCAGCACCTTCGACAGGTAGCTCTCGGTCTGCGGACCCGGACGGATGCCCGGGATGAAGCCACCCTGCTTGCGCAGGTTGTCGGCCTGCTGGACCGGGTCGAAGGCGATGGCCGTGTAGAAGTACGTGAAGCCGACGATCAGCAGTCCCAGCACCATCAGGTAGAACGGGTTGACGGTGTTGGCGAGGTTGTCGTTGATCCACTTCGACACCGTGGCGCCCCAGCCGTCCGCCGGCAGGACCTGCGACAACAGCACCGGCAGGTTGATCACGGCGCTGGCGAAGATGATCGGGACCACGCCCGCCTGGTTGACCTTGAGCGGGATGTACGTGCTCTGGCCGGCGTACATGCGACGGCCGACCACCCGCTTGGCGAACTGCACCGGGATCCGACGCTGGCCCTGCTCGACGAACACGATGAAGACCAACAGCACCAGGAAGAAGCTGAGGAAGATGACCAGCTTCACGGCGCCGTTCTCCGCGGCGTACACCGCCGAGAAGGCGCTCGGCAGGCCCGAGACGACCGAGCAGAAGATGATGAGCGACATGCCGTTGCCGATGCCGCGGTTGGTGATGAGCTCGCCCATCCACATCAACAGGGCCGAGCCGGCCGTGAAGGTGGTGACGATCAGGAGGACCGTCTGAGGGTTGAAGCTCGGCACGAGGTCGAGGTTCTGCTGACCGCCGGTCAGTCCGCCACCGCCGTTGTGGAACAGGAAGACGAGACCGGTCGACTGGAGGATCGAGATGCCGATCGTCAGGTAGCGCGTCCACTGCGTGGTCTTGCGCTGACCGACGGCACCCTGCTGCTGCCACTCCTGCAGCTTCGGGATCACCACGGTGAGGATCTGCATGATGATCGACGCCGTGATGTACGGCATGATCCCCAGCGCGAACAGGCTGAACCGGGTGAGCGCGCGACCGGAGAACAGCTGCAGGAACGCCAGCACACCGCCCTCTCGGGCCTGGCTCTCGATGGCCTGGACGGCGTTCTGGTCGATGCCGGGCACCGGCAGGTAGCTACCGAACCGGTACACCACGAGCATGAAGACCGTGAACAGCACCTTGTTGCGCAGGTCGGGGATCTTGATGATGTTCCCGATTCGAGACACTGCTGCTCCTCGAGCCTGGTTCACTCGGCGGATACACGTCCGGAGTTCGGACGGATCACGGTGGACGGTAGCCGATCACACGGCGGGCGGTGGCACGACCGCACCGCTGCGCATCAGCGGTTGGTGTGCGCGCTCCCCGAGAACGCCGGGCGGACCTTGAACGGCAGCGGCAGCTGCTCGAAGGTGCCGCCGGCCGAGGTGATGGCCGTCTGCGCCGAGGCGGAGCAGGCGTGCACCTTCACCGTCACGGTGCGGGTCAGCTCACCACGGCCCAGGATCTTGACGAGGGCGTCCTTCGACACGAGGCCCTTGGCCCGCAGCGTCTCCGGCGTGATCTCGTCCAGACCCGACGCCTCGATGGTGTCGAGGTTGATCGCCTGGTACTCGACGCGGAACGGGTTGTTGAAGCCGCGCAGCTT
>CAJBIS010000027.1 GCA_903953195.1 uncultured Actinomycetes bacterium | reverse complement strand
GGTCGGTGGTCACCGGCGTGAGGTGCAGCGGCGCGCGGGCGTGGCCCAGCGCCTGTTCCAGGAGTGCCCGCCGGGACTCGAGGGGCTCCTCGCGCAGGTCTCGGTCGTCGAGGGCGAGCAGGTCGAACGCGACGAAGCTGGCGGGCACGGTGCCCGACAACAGGGCGATCCGACGCTCGGCCGGGTGGATGCGCTGCGAGAGCAGTTCGAAGTCGAGGCCGTGCGGGGCCACGACCACCAGCTCCCCGTCGACGACGCACCGTTCGGGGAGCTGCTCGAGGAGCGGCTCGACGAGCTCCGGGAAGTAGCGGACGAGCGGACGCTCGTTGCGGCTCTGCAGCACCAGCTCGTCGCCGTCACGGAACACCAGGCAGCGAAACCCGTCCCACTTGGGTTCGAACAGCATCGAGCCCTCGGGGATGGTGCGCGACGCTCGGGCGAGCATGGGCTTGAGGGGGGCTGGCACGGGGAGGTGCACGCCTCATCTCTACACCCGTTCGGATGCACCCGGCGCGCACGGGCCGCCTCTTTGGGCCGATCGCAGGCGCCCCGCTACCTTCTGTGCCATGGAGCGACCGATCCGTGAACTCGTCGAGGACCTGCGCGGCCGTCAGGAACAAGCGCTCAACCCGGGGTCGCAGCGTTCGATCGACCGCCAGCACGAGCGCGGCAAGATGCTCGCCCGTGAGCGGCTCGAGTACCTCCTCGACGAGGGCTCGTTCCACGAGCTCGACATGCTGGCCCGGCACCGGGCGGGCGACGCCCTGCCCGAGCACCCCTACGGCGATGGCGTCATCACCGGATGGGGCACGGTCGACGGTCGCAAGGTCTTCGTGTTCAGTCAGGACTTCACCGTGTTCGGCGGTGCGCTCGGCGAGGTGTTCGCCGAGAAGATCCACAAGCTCATGGATCTGGCGCTGCGCGTCGGCGCACCCGTCGTCGGTCTCAACGACGGCGCCGGTGCCCGCATCCAGGAGGGCGTCGTCTCGCTCGCCAGTTACGGCGGCATCTTCTACCGGAACGTGAAGGCCTCGGGCGTCACGCCGCAGATCAGCGTGATCATGGGCCCGTGCGCCGGCGGTGCCGTCTACAGCCCGGTCATGACCGACTTCGTGTTCATGGTCGACGAGACGTCGTACATGTTCATCACCGGTCCCGACGTCGTGAAGCAGGTGACGGGCGAGGAGGTCTCGCAGCAGGACCTCGGCGGCGCCCGCATCCACACCGGGACCTCGGGCGTGGCGCAGTTCATCTCGGCGGACGACAAGTCGTGCCTCGACGACGTACGCGACCTGCTCAGCTTCCTGCCGTCGAACAACCTCGAGGAGCCGGCCGAGGAGCCGACCGACGATCCGTCGGACCGTCGCTGCGAGGAGATCTACGACCTGATCCCGGCGTCGGCCAACCAGCCCTACGACATGCGTGACGTCGTGCGTGCCGTGGTCGATGACGGCGACTTCTTCGAGTACGCCGCGGCGTGGGCCGGTTCGATCATCTGCGGATTCGCCCGGCTCGGCGGCCGCACGGTGGGCATCGTCGGGAACCAGCCGGCCATGTACGCCGGTGTGCTCGACATCGAGTCGTCGGCGAAGGGCGCCCGGTTCGTGCGGACCTGCGACGCCTTCAACATCCCGCTCGTCACGTTCGTCGACGTGCCGGGGTTCCTGCCCGGCGTCGACCAGGAGCACAACGGCATCATCCGCCACGGCGCCAAGATCCTCTACGCCTACTGCGAGGCGACGGTGCCGCGGATCTCGGTCATCACCCGCAAGGCCTACGGCGGCGCCTATGTGGTGATGGACTCGAAGTCGATCGGCTCGGACCTGACGTTCGCCTGGCCGACCGCGGAGCTGGCCGTGATGGGCGCCTCGGGTGCGGTCGAGATCGTCAACCGACGTGAACTCGCCGACGCTGACGACCCCGAGGCGCGCCGCGCCGAGCTCATCGGGGCCTACGAGGAGACCTACCTGAACCCGTGGGAGGCCACGGACCGCGGGTACGTCGATGCGGTCATCGATCCGGCCGACACGCGGTCCGAACTGATCGCCGCCCTCGAGGTGCTCCGCACCAAGCGCGAGGACCTGCCGAACCGCAAGCACGGGAACATCCCGCTGTGACCGAGTCCGTCGCCGGCATCTCACCGGAGCCGACCGACGAGGAGGCCGCGGCGATCATCGCCGCCGCCTCGGTGGTGTTCGCCTCGGGTGCTGCGGCTGCCGATGGGCCCGAGCCGTCGCGTTGGCGCTGGTCGGGCCGGTGGTGGTCGCGGCCGGTGCCGCAGACCCGGTCCCGGCCCTGAGCGCGCCCCGACCGGTCGTGCGCGTGGCACTGCGACGAGAGTGAGTGACGGTGGCTGTGAGCGACGTCGAGGAGTTCCGTCCCGAGGTGATGACCGTCGCCGACGACGAGGTCGTCGTGTACCGGGGTGCGCAACGCTCGGTGCTGGCCGATCTCGATCCCGACACCGACATCGATCTCGGATTCCGGACCGTGCACACGCTGCCTCGCCGCGGTGAACTGCTGGCCACGTTCACCACGGTCAACGACGTGCACTTCGGCGAGACGGTGTGTGGACGCGTCGGCGGCGCCGACTTCGCGACGTTCTCCGTGGAGCCCGGCGCGACGCCGTACCCGGTCGTGATGAACGCCGGCGCGGTGGCCGAGATGTCGGCCGTCGGTCCGGACGCCGTCGTCGTCAAGGGCGATCTGACCTCGACGGGCGTCGTCGAGGAGTACGAGCAGTTCCGCGACATGTACGACTCGGCGTTCGGCGACCGCCTGCTGCACGTGCGGGGCAACCACGAGAGCTTCCACGAGCTCGACGTGGCCGCCCTGCCCACCCAGGAGCGCACCCTGCCCGGCGTGATCCTGGCGGTCCTCGACACGTCGCGGGATCGCACCGTCAACGGTCGGCTCTCGGCGGACCAGCTCGACTGGCTCGACGAGCTCGGTGCCCGCGCCGACCGTCCCGTCATGGTGTTCGGCCATCACCCGGTGTGGAAGCCGGAGTCCGAACCCCGGTCCGATGAGTGCTTCGGTCTCATCCCCGACGACACCGAGGCGCTCGTGGCGGTGTTCGGTCGTCGACCGCGGCTGGCGGCGTACGTCGCGGGCCACACGCACCGCAACGACGTGGCCTGGTTCGACGGTGCACCCGGCGTGCCGTTCGCGGAGGTGTCCTGCGTCAAGGACTTCCCCGGTTCGTGGGTCGAGTACCGGGTCTACGAGGATCTGATCCTGCACATCCACCGGCGCATCGGGACGCCGGACGCGCTGGCATGGTCCGAACGCGCGCGCGGCATGTTCGCGGGCACCTACGTGCCGTATGCGCTCGGCCGTCTGGCGCACCGGAGCTTCGCGGTCGACCTCGCGGACCGGGCACGGTGAGTGGTTCGACGCACGACCCGGCTACCGAGTCGGTGGGCCCGCTGTCGGACCTGCGCGTCATCGACTGTGCGACCGTGCTGGCGGGACCGGGGTGTGCCCGCTACCTCGCCGACTTCGGCGCCGACGTCATCAAGGTCGAGCGACCGGGCGGTGGCGACAGTCTGCGCCGCATGGGCTGGGACGATCCCGACCACCCGGACGGGGACCTGTCGATGTGGTGGCGGTTCGTGGGACGCAACAAGCGCACGGTCACGCTCGACCTCAAGGACCCCGACGATCGCCAGGTCATGTTGGAGCTGTGCGACTCGGCCGATGTGCTCGTCGAGAACTTCCGGCCGGGCACGCTGGAACGTCTGGACCTGGCGCCGAGCACCCTGCTCGAACGCAACCCGCGACTCGTGATCACACGTGTCACGGGCTTCGGTCAGACCGGCCCGTACCGTGACCGGCCCGGGTTCGCGACGCAGGCCGAGGCACTCTCGGGCTTCGCGGCGCTGAACGGCGAGGCGGACGGGCAGCCGCTGCTCCCGCCGATCGCGCTGACCGACGAGGTGACGGCGCTCGCCGCGGCGTTCGCCACGATGGTCGCCGTGCACTCGGGCGTCGGCCAGGAGGTCGACGTCAACCTGATCGAGTCGATGCTCCACCTGATGGGGCCGCTCGTGTCGCTCTACGGACTGACCGGCGAGATGCAGGAACGGCTCGGCGGTGGGATCTTCTCGACGGTGCCACGCAACACCTATCGCAGTGCCGATGGGGCATGGGTGGCGGTGTCGAGCAGCTCCGACTCGGTCGCCGCCCGGGTGATGGAACTCATCGGCTTCGGTGACGACGAGCGCATGGCGTCGTTCGCGGGCCGGCTCGAGCACCGCGACGAGATCGACGCTCGTCTGGCGGCGTGGATGTCACAGCGCTCGGCGGACGACGCGCTCGCCGAGTTCACCGCCGCCGGCGCTGCTGCGGCTCCCGTCTACGACATGGGCGACATCTTCGCCGACCCGCACTTCCGGGCCCGTGAGGCCATCACCGAGGTCGACGGGATCCCGATGCAGAACCTGATCGCGCGGTTGTCGGCCACGCCCGGTCGGATCCGTTGGGCGGGACGTCCACTCGACGCCGACGGTCACCTGCGCGGTCCGTCCACGCCGTCGGACTGACCCAGGACCACTGTCGACGCCGCACCGTCGACACAGCACGGTTGACGCGGCACCGGCGGGTTCAGTCGCTGAGCGCAACCTCGATGCGGTCCTGCTTCCAGTCCTGCGCGGCGAGCAGTGCCGTGTGGGCCTGCTCGAACAGGTCGTCGGCGCTGAACGCGTGTGCCGGGTAGCAGGCGACGCCCGCCCACATGGTGTGGCTGCCGAATCGGCTGACGAGGTTCCGCCGGATGCGCTCGACCGTCCAGACGGCGCCGTTCTCGGGGGTGTCCTCGAGGATGACCGCGAAGGTCCCGTCGTCGAGCCGGCACGCGATGTCGGCGTCTCGGATGGTCTCGCGAATCGCGTCGGCGAGCCGGGTCGGCGGCGGGGGGACGACCGTGTCGCCCGGCGAGCCCTCGGCTGCGCACACCAGTCCGACCGCGACCGGTCGCAGGTGCCGCCTGGCCGCGGCGAGGCGGGACTCGAGCGCCACGTGGAAGTACGCCTCGGAGAACAGGTCGGACGCCGGGTCGGTGAGCGCGACGGTGGGCGCTCCCGGTGCCGGTCCGCCGACGTTGGTGATCGCGCCGACACCGGTGCCCGCCGTCGCCGCTGCGGCGGTTGCGGCGTCGCGTTCGGCCTCGAGGTCGGTGATCCGGTTGCGGGCCGCGTCCAGGTCGCGGGTGGTCGATGCCAGCTGGGAGGCAATGGCCCAGCCGTCCTCGTGTTCCTTGGCGCGGTCGCGGTCGATCCCGGAGAGCATCGCCGTGGCACCGGCGAGCAGCGCGATCATCCCGGCGATCCCGCCGAGCGCAGGGGCGTCTGCGACCACGCAGGCGACGCCGAGTCCTGCACCGACGATTCCGATGATGGGGGCGATCAGACGTGCGTCCACGGATGACTCCCATCGGCCGTCGCGGCCGCGACGTGAGCGTTCCTGCCGGAAAACCCTGTCCGCAACCAGTGCACCGCCCCGAGTGGCGCCGCCGTCCGCCTCACGCCCGCCCCGCCGTGGCGAGTTCGGCGATCTCGGTCATGATCCGGGTGAGCTCGAAGTCCTTCGGGGTGAACACCGCGGCGATGCCGTCGGCGAGCAGCCGGGGCCGGTCGTCCTCGGGGATGATGCCGCCGGCGACCACCGGGGCGTCGACGCCCTCGGCCCGGACGAGTCGGAGGACCTCGGGGATGAGTTCCATGTGGGACCCGGACAGGATCGACAGGCCGATCAGGTCGACGTCCTCGTCCCGGGCGGCGGCGGCGATCTGGTCGGGCGTCAGCCGGATGCCCTGGTAGATGACCTCCATGCCGGCGTCCCGCGCTGCCACGGCGATCTGTTCGGCGCCGTTCGAGTGCCCGTCGAGCCCGGGCTTGGCGACCAGGATCCGGGGTGGTCCGCCGGGCAGTGCCCGCATGCGGTCCGCGATCTCACGCAACCCCTCGGAGCTGGTGCCGATGGCGGCGCCCACCCCGGTCGGAGCCCGGTACTCGCCGAACTCCTCGCGCAGGACGTTCGCCCACTCACCGGTGGTGCCACCGACGCGGGCGAGCTCGATGGTCGCCGGCATGATGTTCTCGTCGGTCCGCGCCACCCGGGCGAGCTCGGCGAGCGCGGCATCGACGGCACTCGCGTCGCGTGCGTCACGCCACGCCTCGACGTCCGCGATCATCTCGTCCTGCACCGCCGGATCGACCTTGAGGATGTTGTCGTTCCCGCCGAGCGGTGACGGCGCGGTCTCGGTGAAGGCGTTGACGCCGACGACGGTCAGGTCACCGGATTCGATGCGCCGCATGCGTTCGGTGTGCGACGAGACGAGCCGCCGCTTGAGCTCGTCGATCGCCTCGAACGCGCCACCGAGTTCGAGCACCTCGTCGAGTTCGGCCTGTGCCTCCTCCTCGAGGTCGTTCGTGAGGCGTTCCATGACGTGGCTGCCCTCGAAGAGATCCGGGTAGTCGAGCAGGTCGGTCTCCTCGGCCAGCACCTGCTGGATGCGCAGCGACCACTGCTGATCCCACGGTCGGGGCAGGCCGAGGGCCTCGTTCCATGCGGGCAGCTGGAGCGAGCGGGCCCGGGCGTCGCGGGACAGCGTGACGCCGAGCGCCTCGAGCACGATGCGCGGCACGTTGTTCTCCGGCTGGGCCTCGGTCAGTCCGAGCGAGTTCACCTGGACGCCGTAGCGGAACCGCCGGGCCTTCGGGTCGGTGACGCCGTAGCGCTCCGCGGTCAGCCGGTCCCACATCCGGGTGAACGCCCGCATCTTGGCGGTCTCCTCGACGAACCGCATGCCGGCGTTCACGAAGAAGCTGACCGACGCGACGACCGAGGGCATGGCGTCGGTCGACACCTGCCCGGAGTCACGCACGGCGTCGAGCACGCCGATGGCGCACGCCAGCGAGTACGCCAGCTCCTGCACCGGTGTCGCGCCGGCCTCCTGCAGGTGGTACGAGCACACGTTCATCGGGTTCCACTTCGGGATGTGCGCGTTGCAGTAGGCGAACATGTCGACGATGAGCCGCCGGCTGGGCACGGGCGGGAAGATGTACGTCCCGCGTGACAGGTACTCCTTGACGATGTCGTTCTGGGTGGTCCCACGCAGTTCGGTCGTGGCGACGCCCTGTTCGGTGGCGTTGGCGACGTACAGGCCGAGCATCCACGCCGCAGTGGCGTTGATCGTCATGGACGTGTTCATGTTCCCCTGCGGGATGCCGTCGAGCAGCGTCCGCATGTGGCCCAGGTGGGCGACGGGGACGCCGACCTTGCCGACCTCGCCTCGGGCCAGCAGGTCGTCGGGGTCGTAACCGGTCTGCGTGGGCAGATCGAAGGCGATCGACAGTCCGGTCTGACCCTTGGCCAGATTGGTCCGGTACAGCTCGTTGGAGGCTCGAGCGGTCGAGTGGCCCGAATAGGTCCGCATCATCCAGGGGCGATCGGGCGTCGGAAGCCGTGCGTCGTCGGTCATGGCGACATTCTCCGCGTTGGCCCGGCCCGCTGCCACTTCTCGGGCCGGCTCACGATCCGTCCCCGGAACGCAGACGACCGAGCCGTGGGGCTCGGTCGCAGATCACAGCCGCGGGGCGGAGCGAGGGTCACAAGGCGCCAGCACCCGGAGGTGCTGGTTGGCGATGCGTTTGGAGGGAGATGATGTGTCCCTCGCTCCATTGCCCCGGCTGTGTTGCCGGTGGGGGCGATGCCACCGACGCAGTGTTCATCGGCACGAGTGGTCCCCGTGTGAAGGGAAATCCGAGGATTTTTCCCGTGTGACGGTGAGACAGGTGACACGTCCCGGATGGAGGTGGCAGATTGAGCGTCGTGCACGGATCGGCCGCCCTCCTCGCCCAGGACAGCACACCGGTGTTCCTCGGCAAGGACTTCTTTCCGTGGATGGTGCTGGCGCTGGGCGCCGCGCTGGTGGTCGGCAACGGGTTGGCGCTGCTGCGACCCAAGGCCGACGCCGGTCCGCCGCCCGTCGGACGGGCGCTCGTGATGATCGGACTCGGGATCGTTGCGTCCGGGTGGGGTCTCGCGAGTCTGATCGCGTGATGGGCCGGGCCTCGTGACGAACCCGCCGGCGAACCCGGTGCTGCGGACCTCGGGTCTGGGCGTCACCTACGGCGGCGTGCACGCGGTGAGCGATGTCTCGCTGACGGTCGGACACGGCGAGCTCGTCGGTCTCATCGGCCCGAACGGTGCGGGCAAGACCACGACGATCGACGCGATCTCGGGGTTCGTCGCCCATCGCGGCTCCGTCGTGCTCCACGACGTCGACCTGAGTGGGGCGTCACCCCACGAACGTGTCCGTGCCGGTCTGGCGCGCACGTGGCAGGCGGTCGAGTGTTTCGACGACCTGACGGTGCGCGAGCACCTCGACGTGGCCCGGTCCCGCGGCGGGTTGGCCGCGCTGCTCGGCGATGCGGTGCGATTCCGCCGGGCGCGCGGCGCGGACGACGAGGTGGACCGCCTCCTCGAGCTCCTCGACCTGGGTTCGGTCGCGTCGTCCGTCGTCACGGACCTGCCCCACGGGACGCAGAAGCTGGTCGGTGTGGCGCGCGCGCTGGCCACCGGTCCGTCGGCGATCCTGCTCGACGAGCCTGCGGCCGGTCTCGATGCGGCCGAGGGGCGGCGGCTCTCGGCGCGCCTCCGGGATCTGGCGGAGTCGGGGACCGCGGTGCTGCTCGTCGACCACGACGTCGATCTGGTCATGCACACCTGTGACCGGCTGGTCGTGTTGGACTTCGGTTCCGTGATCGCCGAGGGCGCGCCGGAGCAGGTGCGCTCCGATCCACGGGTCCAGGCGGCGTACCTCGGGACCGCCCCGTCGTGACCCCCGTGCTCGAGGTGTCGGAACTGAGCGCCGGCTACGGCGGACTGCCGGTGCTGCGCGACCTGAGCTTCCGGCTCGATGCCGGCGAGGTCCTGGCGCTCATCGGCGCGAACGGGGCCGGCAAGACGACCGCGCTCCTCACCATCTCGGGTCTGCTCCGCCCGCTCGCGGGTGTGGTCACGTTCGAGGGCGTCCCGGTGGTGGGTGTTCGCCCCGATCGACTGGCTCGCTCCGGTCTGGTCCACGTGCCCGACGACCGGGGCCTCTTTCCGTCACTGACCGTTGCGGAGCACCTCGACGTCGTGCGCGCCGACCGCGCGGCACGTGCACGCGTGGACGAGTGGTTCCCTGCGCTCGCGCCGCTGACCGACCGTCGCGTCGGACTGCTGTCCGGGGGTGAGCAGCAGATGGTGGCGTTGGCGCAGGCGTTGGTGCGGGCACCCCGGGTTCTGATGATCGACGAGATGAGTCTCGGTCTGGCGCCGATGGTCGCGTCCTCACTGCTCCCGGTGATCCGACGGGTCGCGGACGAGTCGGGTTGCGCGGTCCTGCTCGTCGAACAGCACGCGGCCATGGCGCTGTCGATCGCCGATCAGGCCGTCGTGCTCGCCCACGGCAGCGTCGTCGCGCAGGATTCCGCCGGGTCGCTCGAGGCGAACTTCACGCGGGTGCTCGACGGCTACCTGGGTGGCCCGGCGGATGGCGAGACCAGTGCCCGCACGAGTGTCGAGGACGAGTCCGAGGACGACGCCGGCGGGAATCCCCCACCGGAGCCGTCGTCGACCGAACCGAACTGAACCCGTCGGTTCTGCGACGTGCGGCTCAGCGCGGTTTGGCGGCGCAGGACAGTGCCTCGGCGGCCGCCAACTTGGTGAGCTGCTCCTGGTCGTTGTCGAGCAGGATCCGTTCGAACTCGTCGGCGCCGACGTCGGCGACGATGCCGTCGATGATGCAGGTGGCCAGCTCTCGGGGCACGCCGCCGGCGACGAGCTCCTTGATCGCGGTCTCGGAGAGATCGGCGAACGGCGCCGTGTCGGACTCGGCAGGGCACCGGGTGTCGGCCGCCGGCACGGTGAGGTCGACGAAGTAGCCGACGACGGCATCGGAGATGCACGGCCCTGCGGTCAGGAACGCCGTGTGGCCATCGCCCTCGTAGGTGAGCAGCACCGCGGAATCGAGCGCCGCCGCCATCGCCTGCGACCACTCGTACGGCGTCGCCGGGTCACCGACGGTGCCGACCACCACGATCGGGGGCGCGGTCGGGGCCGAGATCGTCGGCACCGGGTTGGCCGGTGCCGGCCAGGTGGAGCAGCCGTCGAGCCCCGAGCCGAGGAGCGGTCCGAACACCGGAGCCGCCGCCGTGATGCGGGCCTCGGCCGCCGCGGCGGTGGCGGCGTCGTAACGCTCCGAGGCGTCCGAGCAGTTCACCATCACCTGCGCGTCCGAGGAGTTGTCGTAGGTCCCGTCGCTCGTGCGGCCGGTCTGCCGGTCGACGAGCGAGAAGATCCGCTCCGCACCGCCGGTACGGATGTCCTTGACCGCCTGGGCGGTCGACTGCCACAGCGACGTGTCGTAGAGCGCGGTGCCGAGACCGAAGTCGAACTGATCGGGTCCGAGCAGGCGGGCTCCCGTCGGCGAGGAGACCTCGACGGGTTGTGCGGCGAGCGCGGCCCGGGCCGCAGCAATCGCGCCGGCGGCGTCGGGTGCGAGCGGACACCTGGGGTTCGCGTTGCAGGCGTCGACGAAGCGCTGGAGCGCGCGCTCGAAGCCCGTCGCCTGGACCAGCGCCTCCTCCTCGGGTGTGGCGCCCGGACTGACGGAGCCGTCGAGCACCATCGCCCGCACGCGATCCGGGTACAGCGACGCGTACACGGCGCCGATGGCCGTGCCGTACGAGAACCCCAGGTAGTTGAGCTGGTCGTCACCGACCGCGCTGCGGATCTGATCCAGGTCGGCGGCGACGTCGGCGGTGCTCATGTGCGTGATGAGGTCGGGGTTGTTCGTGACGCAACCGTCGCGCAGCGCGGCCTCGCGTTCCGCCGCGGTCGCCTGCTCCTCCGGGGTGTCCGGGGTCAGGTCGCCGGCGATCTGCTCGTCCTTCGCGGCGTCGTCGAGACACAGCACCGGGTCGGACTGACCGACCCCACGAGGGTCGAACGAGACCAGGTCGAAGCGGTCGGTGAGCTCCGACGGGAAGGCCAACGCGGCGTTGGACAGGAACTCGAGGCCTGAACCGCCGGGACCGCCGGGGTTCACCAGCAACGATCCGATGCGTTCATCCCGGCTGCCGGTCGACTGCTTCCGGGCCAGCGCGAGCGTGGTCGTCGCGCCGTCCGGCTCCGCCGGATCGGTCGGGACCTCGAGCGTGGCGCACTGCAGGTCGGCCATCTCGGTGACCGGATCGTCGCACGAACCCCAGTCGAGGCCGTCGGCCAACGGGGGGCGGTCGGCTCGATCCGATGCGGCGCCCGATGACGGTGACGTCGTGGTGGTCGATGCGCCCGTCGACGACGGGTCCTCGAACGAGACGCTGCACGCCGTCAGTGCCAGGGCGGACAACGTGACGGCAACAGCCAGCTTTCGGATCACGTGGAGCACGGTAGCGAGTCGGACGCTCCGGGCCCGGTCGGTGCACGCCGACCCCGGAGGAGCCTCTCAGCCCCGCATCCGGTCACAACTCGATACGGCAGCTCACGCCCGCGTCGAAGACCTGCGTCATCCGGCCGAGCCCGAGCCAGCTGGCGCAGCACACACCGAGCTCGAACAGTTCGGCATCACTGAACGAGTCGCGGGCCCGTGACCAGAAGTCGTCGTCGAGATTCAGGTGGTCCGTGCAGAACCGTTCGGCGAACTCGATGGCGATGCGCTCCTGCGGTGAGAACGTGTCGACGGCCCGCCAGTCGGTGATGCCGACGTACTCGGCCTCGGTCAGGCCGTTGGGGTCCGAGGTGGTGCGTGTGTCGAGGCACACCGGACACTGGTTGATCTCCGCGATCCGGATCCGGGCCGCCTCGCGCACCCGTGTCGGCAGCACGGAGTCGCCGTAGACCGCAGCGGTGAAGTTGCCGGCGGCGGCGCCCATGGCGGGCGAGAGGGAGTAGAGGCGGATCAGTTCGTCGTCGTTGCCGTCCGGCAGGTCCACGCGTGCCATGTCGATCTCCTGATGGTTCCGCTCGCGTTGGTCGCAGCGGCGATGCTGGGCGCAGGCTACCGGCCCTACGATTCGCTGCCATGTCGAACGTGCCCGTCTATCCGCCGGAGCGGCATCTGCTGCGCGACCTGCCGGTCACCTACGAGCACGTCGATCCGACATCGGCCCGAGCACACCTGGGCGCGTCGCCGTGGTTCGCCGCCGACGGACTGGTCACCACGGGCGTGCTGCTGACGGCGGTGGACGTGCTGTGCGGCAGCATCGTCGGCAGGGTGGTGGCACCGGACTGGATGGCCACGTCGTCGCTCAGCGTGCACCTGCTCGCACCGGTGGTGCTGACCGCACCGACGCACGAAGCGATGATCACCGCCCGCGTGATCCGGGACGGCCGCTCGACCGTGGTGGTCGACGTGACCGTCGAGTCGGCCGCGGGGGAGCGGGTGGCCGTCGGCACGGGATCGTTCGCCCGGTTGCCCCGTCGCGAGTCGTCGGTGGACCTGTCGTCGTTCCCCGTGACGTTCGGCGAACGGTCCGGATTCGATGGCGGCTCCCCGGAACGCGTCGGGTCGTTCGTCGAGGCGGTGGCGATGACGTCGCGTGGTGGCGGCGTCGTCGAGCTGTTGGTGCACGAGTACGTGCAGAACTCGTTCGGAGCGATCAACGGCGGCGTCCTGGCGCTGCTCGCGGAACAGGCTGCACTCGGGGTCTCACCAGCGGGTTCGGTGACGACCGACGTCGAGGTCCACTACCTGCGCCAGGCGCGTCGCGGCCCGGTCGTGGCGCGAGCCGACGTCCTCCGCTCCGGGGTCGGCGGCCCGCTGGTCCGGGTCGAACTCGAGGACACGGGTCTCGAGCCCGGGACGGGACCCGCAGCGGTCGCGATCGTGCGGACCGCGTCAGGTCACTGACGGGCGCGGTGGGGCTCGGTTCGCATCCCGGTAGAGTCGGAGGCCGTCACACCAATCACGACCCCGAAGGATTCCGCATGCCCGACCTCATCGCCATCGGCTACGACGACACCACCACCGCCCTCTCGGCGATGGACGAAGTCGGCCACCTCGCCCAGGACCTGATCATCCAGCCGGACGCCGTCGCGGCGATCATCCGGAATCAGGACGGCAAGTTCCGTACGGTCACGAACCAGCACGAGGTCGGTGCCGGCGCCACCTGGGGCATGTTCTGGGGTCTCCTGTTCGGCATCCTGTTCTTCGTGCCGATCTTCGGGATGGCGATCGGCGCGGCGTTCGGTGCGCTCGGCGGCAAGCTGGCCAAGGACTCGATCAGCAAGGACTTCCAGGATCAGGTTCGGGAGGCGCTGCAGCCCGGCACCTCGGCGCTGTTCATGGTCGTCGAGCAGATGACCACCGACAAGGCGCTCGATGGCCTCTCGAAGTTCGGCGGCAACGTCATCAAGACGTCGCTCTCCGACGAGGACGAGGCGGAGATCCAGAAGCACCTGCACGGCGACGCCTGAGTCGACCTGCTCGCACGTACACGGGCCGGCGCCTTCGGGCGTCGGCCCGTGGCGCGTCCGGGCGCCCTGCTCGGGTGTGCGCTGGGTCGACGGCGAGCTCAGCCCGACACGGGTCGACGCCGGGCCGCGCGGTCCTCGAGCCGTCCGAAGCAGACCACCGCGGTGACCGTGAGGGCGATCGTGCCGAGGACGTACACGGTGCCGCGTGCCCACCCGGCGTCCTGATGCAGCGCGAGTCGCCACGCGATCACGCCGGCGGGTGCTCCCCACAGGTAGAGGGTGAGCGTGCGCGGGGTGATGCGGTCGAGCCACGCGGCGCTCCGTCGAGCCAGACGTGAGATCGGACCACGGGCCGCGAGCACCAGCACGAGCCATCCGGCGGCCACGGTGGCGTGGGTGAGGGGATCATCGTTGACGTTGCGCACCCCGCTGCGGAACAGGGCGAGTCCACCGAGCACGCTCATCACGACGAGGATGGCCATCACGGGCGCACGGAGCGCCGCCGGCCGATGCGGATCGGTGATGCCGGGCCGATCGACCAGCGTCCCGTCGGCGTACCCGAAGCCGGCGCACAGGAACATGCCGAACAGCGGGACGTAGATGACCTCCTCGGGAACGACCATCCACAGCCGATCGATCGTGACGACGGCGGCGAACGCGGCGGTCATGACCGCGAGGGGGAGCAGCGGTCGACGGCGGTGCAGCGCCGCGAGCCACGGCGTGCAGGCGATCAGGATCAGGAACGTCGACATGAACCACAGGTGGGTGGTGACGTCGGTGAGTCCGGGCATCACCCGCGGCTGGACGACGGGGATGATCGCGTCGGGGACCCGGAACCAGCGAGGGGTCCACTCGTCGGTTCCCCAGTACCGCCACGCGAACGCGCCGACGACCAGGCCGGTCCCGAGCAGCGCCCAGTACGGGAGCACGAGTCGCCGGTAGCGGTCGACCCAGT
>CAJBIS010000026.1 GCA_903953195.1 uncultured Actinomycetes bacterium | reverse complement strand
GTGCGCCCGAACGTGCGCGCCGAACAGAAGGTCGAGCAGCTGACGACCTGGCTCGATGCACACGGCCGGTCGCTGGAGTCCGATCGCATGTGGGCGTACGGAAACACCTCGGGTGACCACGCACTCCTGGCGGCAGCGCGACACCGGTTTTGGTTGGGGCGACCGAACAAGCTGCCGCCCGGCGCACAGCTGCTCACGGCCGGAGCGACGCTCACCTGAACGCGACGCTCACCTGAACGCGACGATCGCCGCCCGTTGCCGGGCGGCGATCGAACGAGGTGACGTCAGCGACGTCCGGTGATGAGCGGCCCTGCGGCCGACGGAGTCACTTCGGCTGCATCCGGGTGCCGGTGTCGATGCGCACCGACTCGCCGTTGATGTAGGTGTTGCGGATCAGCTCGATGGCCAGCGACGCGAACTCCGACGGGAAGCCCATGCGCTTCGGGAACAACGTCGTCTTCGTGAGGTTGTCCTTCATCTCCTGGTTGCCGCCGTAGATCGGCGTGTCGAAGAAGCCGGGGATGATGGTGTTGACCCGGATGCCGGCGGCGGCGAGGTCACGGGCGAGCACGATCGTCATGCCGAGGATGCCGGCCTTCGAGGCGGTGTACGACACCTGGCCGATCTGACCCTCGAGCGCCGCAACCGACGCGGTGTTGACGATGGCGCCGCGGGTGCCGTCCTCGTCGACCGGATCGGTGGTCGACATGGCGGTGGCGGCGAGCCGGGTCACGTTGAACGTGCCGGTCAGGTTGATGTCGACGACCTTGCGGAAGATCTCGAGGTCGTGGGCCGAGTCGTAGCTGCCGTCACGGCCGATGGTGCGGGTCGCCCAACCGATGCCGGCGGAGTTGACCACGGCTCGGAGCGGCCCCATCTCCTTCGCGGCCTCGACCGCAGCGATCACCTGCTCGGCGTCGGTCACGTCGGCGGCGGCGAAGATGCCCCCCACCTCCTTGGCGAGCGCCTCGCCGGCCTCGGCCTGACGGTCGAGGTCGAGGACGACGACCTTGGCGCCCTGGGCGGCCAGCGCCCGGACCGAGGCCTCACCGAGACCCGAGGCCCCACCGGTGACGAGTGCAGATGATCCGTTGAGTTCCAGCATGCCGAGCACGGTAGCGAGCCGTCGGCCGGCTCCGCCAACCGTTCGCGCACCCGGCGTGCCGGTCAGTCCGTCGGATCGTCCGGGGTCCCCCATCCGCCGCCGCCGGGCGTGCCGATCCGCACGACATCACCGGCTCGCAGGGGGAGGGTCACCTTGTCGCCGAGCGGTTCCGCCGCCGCCGGATCGCCGCCGCGCAGGAGCTGGTCATGGCCGACCTCACCGTCGGCCCCACCGGCGGCCCCCCACGGCGCCGTCTGTCGGCGTTCGGCGATCAGGCTGACGACCGCGTCGTCGAGCAGTTCGACCTCACGTTCGATGCCGTCGCCGCCCGGCGCGGCACCGTCGCCGCCCGAACCACGGCGCAGCCGCAGCGCCCGGACCCGCAGCGGGTAGCTGCGCTCCAGCGCCTCGACGGGCGTGTTCCGGGTGTTGGTCATGTTGGTGTGCACGCCGCTCATGCCCGCTCGGGGCATGCCGTCGCTCGCTCCGGGAGGAGGCGGCCGGCCGCCCTGACCGCCGCCGATCGTCTCGTAGTACACCCAGCCCGGCCGATCGGCGCTCTGGTGCGCGGCACCGATCAGCAGGTTGTTCATCGTGCCCTGCGACGCCGCCGGCACCCGGTCCCCGATCACCTGGGCCACCGCCCTCAGGCAGACGTCGACGATGCGCTGACTCACCTCGACGTTCCCGGCGCCGACTGCCGCCGGGAACTCTGCCGCCACGAGCGAGCCCGGCGGGGCCACGACCGTCACGGGCCTCATCACGCCGGCGTTCGCCGGCAGGCCGTGGTCGATGACGTGGCGCAGCACGAACGCCACCGACGACACGGTCACCGCCTCGACGGCGTTCACGTTGCCGCGGCACTGCGGGTCGGTGCCGGTGAAGTCGAACTCGATCGCCGAGCCTCGGATCCGCACCGTGCAGCGCAGGGTCAGCGGCGCCTGCTGATCCGCGCCGGGACCGGTGGAGTCGAGCACGTCGGTGGCGGCCCACTCCCCGTCCGCCAGCGCGGTGATCGCGGCGCGGCATCGGCGCTCGCCGTGGGCGAGCACCTCGTCGGTCGGTTCGGCGAGCAACGGTGCCAGACGACGCGCCCCCACGACGTTCGCCCCGATCTGCGCGTCCAGATCGCCGCCGCGCTCCCACGGGGTGCGCGAGTTCGCCAGCAGCAGCGCCCGGGTCTCGCCGGTCAGACGGGTCGGCGGGATCCGGACGCCCTCCTGGTGGATCTCGGTCGCGTCCGCAGGGAGCGACCCGGGTGCGGACCCACCGACGTCGGCGTGGTGCGCCCGGTTGGCCACCCATCCCCGCAGTCGACCGTCCACCCAGCACGGGGTCACCACCGTGAGGTCGTTCAGGTGCGTGCCGCCGCAGAACGGATCGTTCACCATCGCGTGCTCACCGGGCCCGAGGTCCTCGCCGAACGCATCGATCACCGCGGCGACCGACGCCGGCATGGACCCGAGATGCACCGGGATGTGCTCGGCCTGGGCCAGCACGTTGCCGGCGGCGTCGAACACCGCGGCCGAGCAGTCGGCGCGCTCCTTGATGTTCGGGCTGAACGCGCCGCGCTGCAGCACCGCGCCCATCTCCTCGGCGACCCCCGAGAGCCGGGCGATCAGGACCTGCAGCGCCGCCGGATCGAGGCTCATCGTTCGCGCCGCAGGATCAGCGAACCGAGCGGGCCGGGTTCGCCTCGCCACCCGTCGGCCACCCAGATGGTGCAGTCGTCGCGCACCAGGACCTGCGGGCCGGCGACGGTCTCGGTGATGGCGTCGGCCGCGGCCAGCACCTCGTCGATCCGCGCCGGTGCCTCAGCCGTGGCCACGGCCCGCAGCGCCACCACCTCGACCCGGTCGCCGTCGCGGCGATACCCGTTGCGACGTTCGTGTTCCGCGGCGAAGTCGTCGACGGTGGGCACCGTGAGCTCGTGGCTCTGACCGTGGTAGCGGCAGTCGACGAACGTGGCGACATCAGCCGACGGCGCGTCGAGCTCGGCGAGTGCCGCCACGCCCAGCTCGTCGAGCGCGGCATCGAGCCCGTCGAGCTCGACCGGTGTCGGCCAGGAGCGCACGACCTCGCGACGCCGCGGCGAGGTCAGCAGGCCGACCGCCGAGAGCACCCCGGCGCCGGCCGGAACGATCACCGTCGCGACGCCGAGCGCCTCGGCCAACGCGCACGCGTGCAGCGGCCCGGCACCGCCGAAGGCGACGAGGGCGAGACCGCTCGGATCGACGCCGCGCTCGACCGACACCGTGCGCAGCGCCTGTTCCATCTCGGCGTTCACCACGTCGATGACCCCGAGTGCGTCGACGCCCGCGGCCGACAGCGCCTGACGCGACGCATCGAGATCGAGCACGCCGAGTCCGGGGAACGGAGTGTCGGCGGGAATGCGACCGGCCGCCAGGTTGGCATCGGTGACGGTGGGCTCGCTACCGCCGTGCCCGTAACACGCGGGGCCGGGTCGAGCGCCCGCGGACTCCGGACCGACGACGAGCGCGCCGCCGGCGTCGAGCCGGGCGATGCTGCCGCCACCCGCGCCGATCGTGTGCAGTTCGAGCGACGGCATCCGCACCGGATACCCGGCGACGGTGTGCCCGGCGGCCATGGCCGGTTGACCGTCGAGGATGAGCCCGACATCCGTGCTGGTCCCGCCCATGTCGAAGCTGAGCGCGTCATCGAACCCGCAGGCCTGCGCCACGGCCGCCGCAGCACGCACGCCCGCCGCCGGCCCCGACAACAGCAATGACACGGGTCGGGACGCGGCCTCGTCGAGGTCGACCAGTCCCCCGGCCGAGGTCATCACCGCCACCTCGCCCGCAGCGTCCGCGAGACCCTGCAGGTACGCCGAGCAGCGCGGCTGCAGCGCCGCGTTCAGCACGGTCGTCACGGTGCGCTCGTACTCCCGGAACTCCGGTGACACACGGTGCGACACGCTCACCGGCAACCCCGCCACCTCGAGTTCGGCGGCGACGGCCACCTCGTGTGCCGCATGGAGATCGGCGTGCAGCAGGCACACGGCGACGGCCTCACACCCTGCGGGCACCTCCGGAGCGGAACCGGCCCGGTAGGGGTGCAACACCGCGCCGGAGGCGTCGAGCCGCTCGTCGACCTCGAGTCGGTCATCGCGTGCCACCGGCGGCACCGGACGGTCGGCCCACAGGTCGTAGAGCGACGGCCGGTCCTGTCGGGCGATCTCGATCACGTCGGCGAACCCGGCCGTGGTCACCAGTGCCACGCGGGCCAGCGCGCCCTCGAGCACGGCGTTCGTCGCGACGGTCGTGCCGTGGGCCAGGAGCCCCGGCGCCGTGTCCGGGTCCGAGGTCGCCTGCGCAATGCCCGCCCGCACCGCCCGACCCGGGTCGTCGGGCGTGCTGGGCACCTTCACGAAGCGCACGGTCCCATCCGCACCGACTCCGTCACCGCCGGTCCCGCCGCCCACGGCGACGACGTCGGTGAACGTGCCGCCGCTGTCGGCACCGATGCGTTCGTGCTGCGCACCGGTGACGCTCGACGTGCTCATCCCTCGGGCACCTCGAGCGACCACAGCTCCTCCCCGCACCCACGGTCCTCGAGGGCGCGCTCGAACCGGGTGCGCAGCAGCTCGGCGTCGGCGTCCTCGCCGTCACTGAGGACGATCGCGGCGTCACACACCGATCGCAGCCACCCGTCACGACGACCCAGCGCGGCGCGGCGCCCGGCCAGATCGACCGGCCGCTTCTTCTCGAGCGTGACCACCCGCTCGGCGCGGTCGCAGCGGCGGGCGAACTCTGCGGCGTCCACCTCGGCCCATCCGTCGGTCGGATCGGGGAACGGCAGCACCACCGCCAGCCGCACGCCGGCGTCGAGCGCCGCCAGCGCGCCCAACTCCTCGGCGCCCGGCCGCATGCCGGTCAGCACCACGAGCTCCGGGTGCAGCTCGCGCTGGGCCTGCAGGATCTCGGTCAGCTGTCGCCGCAACACGACACCGGCCGGCGACGCCGCGAGCCGCTGCGAACGCAGACCGACCACCACCAGACGCCAACCCTCGGGCACGCGACCGTCGCGCGCCACCGGGTCGACCGGCGCGCCGACGGAGTTGCCCGACGACGGCCGCGTCACATCGTCGGCGGGCCCCAGCTGGTCCTCGCTCGGCGGGGCGTCCCCCTGATCACCACGACCCTCGGCGGCGGCGCGGACCGCGAGCCGATCCACCACATCGTTCATCGGGTCGCCGCTGTGGCCCTTCACCCACTCCAGCCGCAGATCCGCGCGGTCTCGGAAGTGTTCGATCATCGGCTCCCACAGGTCGCGGTTCGCGACCGGCTGCTTCGCCGAGTTGCGCCAGCCCCGCCGGAGCCAGCCGTCCCACCAGCGGTCTCGCCAGCAGTGCACCACGTAGGTGGAGTCCGACACGATGACGAGTGGGCCGTCGTGTGCCCGCGCCGCCTCGAGGGCCGCCATGATCTCCATGCGCTGGTTCGTGGTCGCCGGATCGAAACCGGACGCCCATCCGCCGCCCGGCTCGGCCCACGCCCATCCGCCGGGGCCCGGGTTCCCGCGGCAGGCGCCGTCGGTGTAGACGCGTCGCGCATCGCCGGTCATGGATGGCGACGCTACCCGTAGGCTGAACCCACACCGCGCTCGGCGACCACCCGCCCGTGACCCACCCAGCCCCGACGCGGCACGAGGAGACCATGTCCCACGACGGCTTCGCCCACCAGCTCCCCGACATCGACGCCCAGGAGACCGACGAGTGGCTCGCCTCGCTCAACGCCGTGGTGGCCGAGCGGGGTACGGCACGCGCCGAGTACCTCATGGCCCGCCTGCGGGAGCGGTGCAGCGAACTCGGCGTCCACGCGCCCGCCGGGGTGAGCACGCCGTACGTGAACACGATCCCGACCGACGCCGAGGCGTGGTTCCCCGGCGATGAGCACCTCGAACGCAACATCCGCGCGTTCGTCCGCTGGAACGCCGCAGCCATGGTCATCCGAGCGAACCATTCCGCGGACGCGATCGGCGGCCACCTGTCGACGTTCGCCAGTTCCGCTGCGCTCTACGACGTCGGCTTCAACCACTTCTTCCGGGGCAAGGCCGGCGGCGAGCCCGGCGACCACGTGTACTTCCAGGGGCACGCGTCGCCGGGCGTCTACGCACGCGCCTTCCTCGAGGGGCGGCTCGGCACGGACGACCTCGACCGGTTCCGCTTCGAGGTGCCACTGCCCGACCGGGTCGGCCGTGGGCTGTCGTCGTACCCGCACCCGCGGCTCATGCCCGACTTCTGGGAGTACCCGACGGTGTCGATGGGGCTCGGGCCGATCCAGTCGATCTACCAGGCGCGCTTCAATCGCTACCTCCAGCACCGCCGGATCGACGACACCGATGCCAGCCGGGTGTGGTGCTTCGTCGGCGACGGGGAGCTCGACGAACCCGAGTCACTCGGATCGATCTCGCTCGCAGCCCGCGAGGGGCTCGACAACCTGACGTGGGTCGTGAACTGCAACCTGCAGCGGCTCGACGGCCCCGTGCGCGGCAACGGCAAGGTCATCCAGGAACTCGAGTCGATCTTCCGGGGCAACGGCTGGAACGTCATCAAGGTCGTCTGGGGCAGCGCCTGGGACGAGTTGCTCGCCGCCGACGTCGACGGCGTGCTGCTCCAGCGGATGAACGCCACCGTCGACGGCGAGTTCCAGCGCTACGCCATCGCTGACGGCGCCTACATCCGGGACCACTTCTTCGGCCCCGACCCGAGGCTCCGGGCCATGGTGCAGCACCTGAGCAACGACGAACTGCAGCGGCTCCCGCGCGGCGGACATGACTACCGGAAGATCTACGCGGCCTACGACGCCGCGGTGAACACCCGCGGCGTACCCACGGTGATCCTGGCGAAGACCATCAAGGGGTGGACGCTCGGCGAGGGGCTCGAGGCCCGCAACTCGACGCACCAGATCAAGAAGATGTCGGCGGAGCAGCTGGTCGTGCTCCGCGACCGCCTCCATCTGACCGAGCGCGTCAGCGACGCCGAGCTGGCCGCTGGCATGCCGCCGTACCTGCGGCCCGAGCCCGGCAGTCCCGAACACGAGTACCTGCAGCAGCGGCGCGCCTCGCTCGGCGGACCGCTGCCCAGCCGGCCGGTACTGACTCGGCGACCGATGGGCCAACCCGATCCGAGCGTGTACGCCGAGTTGTTCGCCGGGTCCGGCAAGCAGCCGGCGTCGACCACCACGGCGTTCGTGCGACTGCTCCGGAATCTGTGCCGCGACGCCACCATCGGCGAGCGCATCGTGCCGATCGTCCCCGACGAGGCGCGGACGTTCGGCATGGACTCACTGTTCCGGGAGCTGGCCATCTACGCATCCGGGGGGCAGCGGTACGAGCCCGTCGACCACGACCTGCTGCTGTCGTACCGCGAGGCGACCGACGGCCAGATCCTCGAGGAGGGCATCACCGAGGCCGGCGCGTTCTCCTCGTGGACGGCGGCGGCGACCGCGTACTCGCATCGGGGCGTGCCGATGGTCCCCTTCTTCACCTTCTACTCCATGTTCGGATTCCAGCGGATCGGCGACCTGATCTGGGCCGCGGCCGACGCGCGGGCACGCGGCTTCATGCTCGGCGCGACCGCCGGCCGCACCACGCTGCTCGGCGAGGGGCTGCAGCACCAGGACGGCCACTCGCACCTGCTCGCGTCGACGATCCCGACGTGCCGGGCGTACGACCCGTCGTTCGCGTACGAGACCGCGGTGATCATCCGCGACGGACTCGAGCGCATGTACCCGGGCGGTGACGCCGCCGCCGGCGAGGACGTCTTCTACTACCTGACTCTCTACAACGAGAACTACCCGATGCCGCCGATGACGCCGGGCATCGAGTCGTCGATCATCGAGGGGCTGTACCTGTTCGCCGAGCCGCCGCCGCCCGCCGATCCGGCGATGCCGGGGCCGACTGCCAGCGTGCTGTTCTCCGGCACCATGTGGTCGGTCGCCGTGCAGGCGCGAGCCGAGCTCGCCGAGCACTACGGCGTGCGGGCCGAGCTCTGGTCGGCACCGAGCTACCAGCAGCTGCGCGCCGATGCGCTCGAGGTCGACCGCTGGAACCGGCTGCATCCGGCGTCGCTCCCCCGCGTCCCGATCGTCACCCAGCGACTCGCCACGACCACCGGCCCCGTCGTGGCGGTCAGCGACTACCTGCGTGCGGTCCCCGACCAGATCTCCCGGTGGGTGCCGCGCCACTTCACGTCGCTCGGCACCGACGGCTTCGGCCGCTCCGACACCCGTGAGGTGCTGCGGTACTTCTTCGAGATCGACGCGCCCAGCGTCGTGATCGCCGTGCTGTCCGGACTGGCCGCCGAGGGCACCATGAGTCCGGCCGCCGTGACCGACGCGATCGCCCGGTACGGCATCGACCCGGACCGCGCCGCCCCCTGGCACAGCTGACGGTCCCGTCCGCCGTCTCGGTGCACCTGGCATCGCATTCGACGGCAGATGCACCGAGAGGCGTTGCTCGGGCGGTGCGTCCGGCGGAGTCTGGGGGTGGCGGCGGGGCGAGGTCGAGCCGGTGGGTAGCCTCCACCTGTGGCGAAGACAGCGATCCCCATCACCGGCGACGACATCGCCGACCGACTCCTGCAGACCGATCCGTTGGCACTGCTGATCGGCATGCTGCTCGACCAGCAGGTCCCGATGGAGTGGGCGTTCCGCGGTCCGGCGACGCTGCGGGACCGACTCGGCGGCGATCTCGACGCCGAGCGGATCGCATCGATGGACGTCGGCGACTTCGTGGCGATCTGCAGCGAGAAGCCTGCGATCCACCGATTCCCGTCGAGCATGGGACCACGTGTCCACGAGCTCTGCACGTTCGTCGTCGAGCACTACGACGGCGATGCGGGTCGGATCTGGAAGGGCGTCCGGTCCGCGGAGGTCCTGTTCGGCCGACTCCGTGAGCTCCCCGGCTACGGCGAGGAGAAGTCCAAGATCTTCCTGGCGATCCTCGCGAAGCGGCTGGGCAAGCGCCCGGCCGGCTGGGAGGAACTCGCCGCGCCGTTCTCGGACGATCAGCCCCGATCCGTGGCCGACGTCAGTTCACCCGAGACGCTGCTGCAGGTCCGTGAGTGGAAGCAGGCCATGAAGGCGGCGAAGAAGTCGAAGGCCGACGCGGTCTGACGCGACCTGCGTCGCGCCACACCCGCTCTTCAGCCCGCGGCGACGGACGCCTCGGCCTGCTGCCGGCCGAGCCAGCCGAGCAGCACCGCGATGGCCCGGGGATCGTGACGCAGTTCGTGACCGGCGCCGTTGATCACGCGGAGTTCGGCGTCGCCGTGCGCCGCCGCGATCGCCTGGGCGTCGCTCAGCGGGGTGAGATCGTCACCATCGCCGTGCACGACGAGCAACGGTCGGTCGCTCAGTCGACGCGCCGACTCGATCGGACGCACGGACTTCAGCTCGGCCGCCCACTTGTCGAGCGCCGGCGGGAAGTCCGGGTCGGTGACCACGCCCACCTGCCGGGCATGCAACAACAGGCGTCGCGGGTGGCGGGCCCAGTCGTCGAAGTCGCCGGGCGCCGCCAGCGCCGCGACGCCGCAGACCGACGGGTTGCGGGCCGCCTCGCAGAGGGCGAGCGACCCACCGGTGCCGAACCCGGCCAGCCACGTGCCGTCGACGCCGAGCGACTCGACGTGAGCGACGGCGGCGTGGACGTCATCGAGCCATCCGGAGAGCGAGAACTGCCCCTCGGCGCGACCGCATCCACGGAAGTTCATGGTCAGGACCACCCACCCGAGTTCGGCCGCGATGCGTTCGGCGAGTTCCGGGAACGACTTGCCCGACTGCGGGGACTCCCGCCCTCGTGTCGGGAACCCGTGGCAGACGACGAGGCCGTTGACCTCCGGCACCGGTTCCGAGGGTTCGGCCAGATGACCGCTCAGACGCAGTGAGCCGGATTCGAAGATGTAGTCCATGGTGGCCGACGACGGTTCGGCGTCGACCTCGGGGCGGCGGCCCCGGTCATCGCTGCGGTCCGTCACGTCGACCACCGGGCGACCCGGTTCAGCCCTCGTCGGTGGCGCGCTGCGCCGCCCGCTGCTTCGCGAAGAGCTTGTACCCGCGGTTGCGGGCCTCGGGCAGCGTGTCGGGGCCGAAACAGAGGTACTGCTCGGACTCCATCAGCTCGTCGATCAGCTGGGCGTCCTCGTCACCGAGTTCATCGACGTCGTAGACGACCTGGGTGCGCTTGTCGCCGACGAAGCGGTGGTGTTCGAACTTGGTCGGTCGGTCCATGGTTCCTCCATGCCTCGGCGGCTGAGTGTGTCGACACGGTCCACGCCACCCACCCGGGAGGGACAGCGGACCGAGGTGCAGGCTACCGATCCGTCGTGCCGCGCCGCGCATTCGCGACACGGTCGACTCACTCCGGGTCGCCGGGTCCGCTGACCTCGGGACCGATCGCTCCGATCGCCCGGTAGTAGCGGGTCTCGACGTCGAGCACCTCGACGACCTGCTCGTCCTCGAGCTCGATGCCCTGCGAGTCCAGCCGTCCGAGGATCCACGCGAGCGGCTCGTCGTCGGGAACGAGCAGCAGACCGGTGCCGATGTCGTCGGCGGTCGCTGCCGAGGCCACGCCCTTGTCGGCCAGGTAGTCGCAGTGGGCCGACAGCACCGCACGCACGTCCTCGAAGCTCAGCTCGGCGGTGAGCTCGGGGCTGAGGCGCTCCGCGACGAACTCGACGGCCTCGTCGAGGTCGTACACGCTGCGGCGCGGCCGTACGGCGAGCGATCCGGTGACGCCACCGACGGTCGCCGCAGCGATCACGAACACACCGATCGCCGCCAGGATGATCCAGACGATCATCTGGCGTCCGACTCAGATGCCGATGCGCTGGGCGAGCAGTTCGCGGTGGTACGTCGGGTCACCGAACAACAGCTCGGAGCTCTTGGCACGCTTGAAGTACAGGTGCGCCGGGTGCTCCCAGGTGAAGCCGATGCCGCCGTGGATCTGGATGTTCTCGGCGGCGGCGTGGAAGTACGCCTCCGAGCAGTAGGCCTTGGCGAGCGACGCCACCTGCGGCAGCTCATCGTTGAGCTCCGAGGCGCACCAGCCGGCGTAGTAGGCAGCCGACTTCGCGGACTCGACCTCGAGCAGCATGTCGGCGCACTTGTGCTTGATGGCCTGGAACGAACCGATCGGCCGGCCGAACTGCACGCGGTCCTTCGCGTACTGCACCGAGGAGTCGAGCACCTCCTGCGCGCCACCGACCTGCTCCGCGGCGAGCGCCACGGCGGCGAGGTCGAGCACCTTCGACAACACGTCCCAACCGCCACCGTCGGTGCCGATGAGCGTGCCCTCGACATCGGCGTACTCGAGCCGGGCCTGCTTGCGGGTCTGATCCATGGTCGACAGCGCCGTGCGGGTGAGGCCGGCGGCGTCGCCGTCGACGGCGAAGAGGCTGATCCCGGCGTCGGTCACCGCAGCAGTGATGATCAGGTTCGCGGTGTGGCCATCGAGGACGTACAGCTTGGTGCCGTTGAGCTTCCAGGTGTCGCCGCTCTTCGTCGCGGTCATCGTCACGGCCGAGGCGTCCCACTTGCCGTTCGGCTCGGTGTAGGCGAGCGTCGCGATGGTCTCGCCCGACGCGATCCCCGGCAGGTACTGCTGCTTGGCCGCGTCGTCACCCGAGTGGATGAGCGTCTGGCCGGCGAGCACGACGGTCGAGAAGAACGGTGCGCACAGCAGACGTCGACCCATCTCCTCGAGCACGACGACGAGCTCGACGAAGCCGTAGCCCTGACCACCGAACTCCTCCGGGATGACGAGCGCCTGCAGGCCCATCTGCTCGGCCATCTGCGTCCACGTGGCCTGGTCGTAGCCGGACTCGGTGTCCATCAGCTCACGCACGGTCGCCTCATCGGACTTGTCGCTCAGGAACGACCGGACGATCCCACGAAGTTCTTCCTGTTCCTCACTGAATGCGAAGTTCACGTTGTGCCTCTCGGAGTGCGGCTCGCAGGGCCCGACGCCCTGATCAGCGATGTGTCTACTGCGCGCCGCCGCCAACTGCACGCCAGCTGGTGTACGCACGCGTACACCATGTCGCTACGATGGGCCGATGGAACGTGTCGGGATCCGGGAACTGCGCCAACAACTCGCGGCTCAGGTGCGCCGTGCGGAACACGGCGAGCGTCTGGTGATCACCGTCGGCGGGCGACCCGTGGCGCAACTGGGCCCCGTCGGCGCCGGCGCCGGCGAGGTCACGCTCGATGACCTGACCGCTCGCGGGCTCGTGCTGCCCGCTCGTCGACGCGACCAGCCCGACGCCGAGTTCGTCCTCCCGATGTGGGCGGGCACGCGCATCGACCAGCTGCTCCGAGAGGTCCGCGGAAGATGACGGTCGCGCTCGACACCTCCGCGCTGCTGTCGCGCTTCCTCGAGGGTCCGACCCGAGCGGTGGTCCTCGAGGCCATGGCCGCTGATCCCGACTGGTGCGCGAGCGCGCTGGCGCTGTCCGAGGCGCTGATGCTCGTCGACCGTCTGGGTGACGACCCGGCCCGCACCGACGAACTCCGTCGCGCCATCCGCGACGACTGGGAGCGCGTCCACGTCGTGCCCGTCGACCAGATCTGCCTGGACCGGGCCACCGAACTCGGGCGCACCCAACCGCTCCGCACCGTGGACGCCATCCATCTGGCCGCCGCCGACCGGCTCCCCCGGCCGCTCACCTACGTGACGTTCGATCCCGCGCAGATTCCCGTCGCACTGTCGCTCGGCTTCGACGTGCCCGCGCCGCCGACCTGACGGGGCCCGGTCCGGCTGCGCAACCGGACGCGCCGCACGCAGCCGCGGCGCGAGACTGATCCACATGACCGCACCCAGCGACACCCTGCACCTGGCGGACTCCGGCTTCGAGATCCACAAGGTCGTCGTCGGCCCGGTCGACAACAACGTCTTCGTGCTCCGCTGCACCGAGACGGGTGACGCCCTCCTGATCGACGCCGCGAACGAACACGAGATGCTGCTGGAACTGGCCCGGTCGCTCGGCGTCCGCCGCATCGTCGAGACGCACGGCCACTGGGACCACATCGGCGCCGTCACCGAACTGCGGGACGCCGGCTACTCGGTCGGGGTCACCTCGCAGGACGCCGACATGCTGCCCAGCTACGACGAGGTGCTCGACGACGACGACGTGATCGAGGTCGGACGTCTGCGGCTGCGCACCATCCTCACGCCGGGGCACACACCGGGGTCGATGTGCTTCGCGCTCGAGGGCCGACCGATCCTGTTCAGCGGCGACACGCTCTTCCCCGGCGGCCCGGGCGCCACACAGTACGAGGGCGGCGACTTCCCCACGATCATCCGCTCCATCGAGGAGCGCCTGTTCGCAGCGTACGCGGGTGACACGCTCGTGCTCCCCGGCCACGGCGACGACACGACGATCGGCGCCGAGTCACCGCAGCTCCAGACCTGGATCGACCGGGGCTGGTGAACACCGACGCCGCCGACTGGGCGACGTTCCGGGCGCAGGAACCGGACCTCGAACGTGACGTCACGCATCTGCTGACGCGCACCGCCCACCACGTGCTCGCCACGTTGCGACGCGACGGTTCGCCGCGGGTGTCGGGCACCGAGGTGCAGTTCGTCGGCGACGAACTCGTGGCCGGATGCATGTCCGGATCCGCGAGAGCCGGCGACATCGCTCGAGATGGCCGATTCGCCCTGCACACCAACCCGGGCGAACCGACGATGGACGGCGGCGACGCGAAGATCGCCGGCCTGGCCGAACTGCACACCTCCGGGTCGTTGCTCGACGCCCTGCTGGCCCAGCTCCACGCCGACGCGGAGCACCCCGACCCGCCCGCAGATGCCGCACTCGTGCGACTCAGACTCACGCAGGTCACCCACACCGCGATCCACCCGGACGGCGACCGCCTCGTCATCCGGACGTGGAAGCCGAACCAGGGAATCACGACCGTCGAGCAGGCCTGACGGACCGAGCCGATCCCGTCAATCAGGGCCGGATCAGCCGACGGGCGCCACGACGCGCCGCTGCGATCGGGCCACGAGACGAACGGCGAGCGCGAGCACCGCGGCCGCAGCGACGCTGAGCACGAACCACGTCATCACGACGATCGTGCGACCGCGTTCGGTCTGGGTCGCCGCCCAGGCTGCGGCGGCGAGTGTGAGCAACACCGCGACGACGCGCACGGACAGCTCGCCGGCCGGCCGCACCGACGGAGTGGGCTCGACGTCGTTCCACACACAGATCGAACGATCACGACCGATCAACCACAGCTGCCACACCGCGAACGCCGACAGCGCGACCGATGCCACGACCTGCAGCACCGACGCGACGCCACGACCGAGGCCCGGGATCACGCCGACCGCCCAACCGTTCGGATGGGTGAACCCGTCGATCACGATGTGCGAGATGGAGCCGATCAGCACCGACCCGGCGATCACCCACCAGCGGTAACGGGCCCGGCCGACATGCCGAAGGTCCTGGAGGTGGAACGTGCCGCAGTCCGGCAGGTACGGCGCCAGCGTCGGGAGCACCAGACGTCGCAGCAGCACCGTGAGCAGCAGCCCGACCGGCAGGCACCACCGCAGGAGGTCGCCGACGGTGTGTCCCTCCCACCACATGGGCCAGCCGAACAGGTACCGAGGAGTCGTCCGCAGCGTCGTGACCGCGAGGTCGGGCACCATGCTGCCGGCCACGAGCGCGACGCCGTCCAGTCCGGGCCAGCGCCGCTTCAACGGCAGCACCGGCGCCTGGTGGGCGAGGAACGTCACGGGCACCGGACCATGGTGCCAGAGCGATGCGCGCCGCGGCATCGGGGTGAAGCGTGGGCCACACTGCACGGGTGACCACCCCTGCGCTCCCGGCGGACGACCGCCCGTACGACCACACCCCGGTCACGACCGACGACCTGCCGCCGACCCCGACCCGGGACCGGAACATCCCGGCCACCGCGTGGCTCGAGGCGCCCGCCGCACTGTTGGCACTCGGCGACGATCTCGCCCCCGACGGAGGGACACCTCCACCCATCGCCTACAAGCGTCGACTCGCCGGGTGGCTGCTGTGGCGGGCCGGTCCCGCCAAGGGTGCTGATGCCCGCTATGCCGCTGTGGACGCCACCGCACTGGACCGGATGTTCACGTTCCGCCTGTTCCCCGACGGCTCCGGCGACGGGATCGGCCCGAGCGGCGCGGCACACACCCGATTCCGGACGTGGAAGGAGGACCTGCGTGACCACCCGTGACCGTCACCGCGGACTGCCGGGTTCGGGCGTCGCATCACGTTGACGTACACCGTGTCGGAATGACAGTGTGAGCCGGGCGGCGAACGGGCCGAGCGAGCGATCCGAGGGAGATCCGATGTCGACACGAACACATGTACTTCGAGCCACCGTGGCCGCAGTCGCGGTGACCTGCGCCTGGATCGTGGTCGGCCCCGGTGATGGCGGCGCCGTGGAGCGACGCACCACCTGCGATGCCGTGAACGGCGAGATCCGCTGCCTCTGCCCGGGTGGTGGGTCGGTGACCCTCGGCCCCGTGCGCGACGGGGAAGGCACCGAGATCATCTACCCGCCGGACGCCGGCGATGTGGCATGCGCCGGTACCGAGACCACCACGACCCTCGCGACCACGTCGACGACCACGCCGGATCCGTCGACCACCACGACCACCACTGCCCCGGCGACGCCGGGGTCGGAGTCCACCACACCGTCGACCGGCACCGGCGTGCTCGGTGCCACAGCCGGCCGATCCGGCGGTTCCGCTGGCGCCCGGCTCTCGTTCACCGGCTGACCGGAGCGGTCGGCCGGTTCACGAGCGACGAACGCGGCGCGCATTTCCACTACCGCAGTAGTGGAAATAGACTCAGGCCCGTGACCGAGACCGCCGCTCCCCCGCTGTTCGAGATCACGGACCTGCGCGCCGCTCCCGCCGAGGACCCGACGCACGACATCCTCCACGGCATCGACCTCACGGTCCGAGCCGGCGAGGTGCACGCCATCATGGGGCCGAACGGCTCCGGCAAGTCGACGCTGGCGAGCACGCTCATGGGGTCGCCCGAGTACACGACCACCGGCGGCGTCGTGCGGTTCAACGGTGAGGACATCACCGAGTGGGGCCCGGACGTCCGCGGCAAGGCCGGCATCTTCCTGGCGTTCCAGTACCCGCAGGAGGTGCCGGGCGTGTCGGTGCGCCAGTTCCTGCGCCAGGCGCTGTCCGAGCGCAAGGGCATCGAGCTGTCCGTGCTCGAGATCCGCCTCGCGATCATGGAGTGGATGGAACGCCTCGACATGGACCCTGCGTTCGCCGACCGGTTCCTCAACGAGGGGTTCTCGGGTGGCGAGAAGAAGCGCAACGAGGTGCTGCAGATGGCGATCCTCGAACCCCAGCTCGCGATTCTCGACGAGACCGATTCCGGCCTCGACATCGACGCGCTGCGCGTCGTCGCGAGTGGCGTGAACGAGGTGCGCGCCGACCGACCCGAACTCGGCGTCGTCGTCATCACCCACTACCAGCGCCTGCTCGACCACCTGACCCCCGACGTGGTGCACGTGCTCGTCGACGGACGGATCGTCACCTCGGGAGGCCCCGAGCTGGCGGTGGAGCTCGAGCGCACCGGATTCGACGACTGGCGACCGACGCCGTGAGCACCGCCGACGCCCCGGACGCCGCGACGTTCGACGTCGCGTCGATCGCCGCCGACTTCCCGATCCTGGGCGAGCGGATCCACGGCCATCGGCTCGTGTTCCTCGACTCGGCGGCGTCGTCGCAGCGGCCCCGGTCGGTGCTCGACGCCATGGACCGGTACTACGAGACCACGCACTCCAACGTGCACCGGGCCGCGTACACGCTCGCCGAACGCGCCACCAACGCCATGGAGGCGGGCCGGACCACCGTTGCGCGGTTCATCGGGGCCGCCGATGCGTCCGAGATCGTGTTCACCAAGAACGCCACCGAGGCGCTCAATCTGGTGGCCCGGTCATGGGGCGCTGCCC
The DNA here is from genome assembly GCA_903953195.1 of uncultured Actinomycetes bacterium. Lineage (GTDB taxonomy): Bacteria > Actinomycetota > Acidimicrobiia > Acidimicrobiales > Microtrichaceae > SXMI01. The sequence continues at coordinate 2,739 of CAJBIS010000026.1, read as the reverse complement.
ACCTGGGTGAGGGCGACGCCATCGTGCTGTCGGTGCTCGAGCACCACGCCAACATCGTCCCGTGGCTGCAGCTGCAACAGACGCACGGGTTCGAGATCCGGTGGATCGGCGTCGGCGACGACGGACTGCTCGACCTGAGCGACCTCGACCAACTGTTGCGCGGGTCGAAGCTGCTGTCGGTCACCGCGATGTCGAATGTGATCGGCACCATGCCGCCGCTCGCGGAACTCGTGGAGCGAGCGCACGCCGCCGGAGCGCTCGTGTGCATCGATGCCTGCCAGTCGGTGCCGCACCTGCCGACCGACGTGCGAGCGCTCGACGCCGACTTCGTCGCCTTCAGCGGCCACAAGATGTGCGGACCGACCGGTATCGGTGTGCTCTGGGCACGCCGTGAGCTGCTCGAGACCATGCCCCCGTTCCTCGGCGGCGGCGGCATGATCCTCGACGTCCGACTCGACGGATTCGTTCCGGCCGAGGTCCCCCACAAGTTCGAGGCGGGCACACCGCCCATCGCCGAGATCGTCGGGCTCGCAGCCGCGATCGACTACCTCGACGCCATCGGGATGGACCGGGTCCGGGCCCACGAGGTCGAACTCAACGAGTACGCCCTGCGCACACTGCCCGCCCGATTCGGCGACGACCTGCGCATCTACGGCTCACACGACGCCGAGCTGCGCGGCGGGGTGATGAGTTTCGCCTTCTGCGACATCCACCCCCACGACCTGTCGCAGGTGCTCGACGAGCACGGCGTGTGCGTCCGACCCGGCCACCACTGCGCCAAGCCCCTCATGCGGGTGCTGGGTGTCGGCGCCACCGCCCGGGCCTCGTGGTACCTCTACAACGACGCCGCCGACATCGACGCGCTCGGCGACGCGCTCGACGCCGCCCGCAGCTTCTTCAGCATCTGAGGCCGACCCGAGCACGCACCAGCGTCCACGACCCCGATCTGCACCATCGACCGGCGCCGATCGGCCACACTGGACACAGGAACCGACCAGCAGGAACCATCCGCAGGAACCGAACGGAGCCAGCAGCCCACATGTCAGGACTCGAAGACCTCTACCGCGAGATCATCCTCGACCACTACCGCAGCCCGCGGAACCGTGGCGAGCTCGCCGTGCCCCCGGCGACGCGCACCGAGGGCTTCAATCCGCTGTGCGGCGACGAGATCGTCGTGTTCCTCGAGCTCGACGACGCCGCCAAGGGTGACGACGCCGTGATCACCGACGTGCGCATCGGCGGCCAGGGGTGCTCGATCTCGCAGTCATCGGCGTCCATGATGTCGGCCGCCATCAAGGGACATTCCGTCGGCGCGGCCCGGGAACTGGCCACATCGTTCAAGGCGATGATGTCGATCCACGAGGGCGAGCTCGAGGGCACGGCTGCGGATGACGCCGAGACCTCGGACACCGCCGGCGAGCTGCCCCTCGGCGACCTCGACGCACTGCGCGGCGTCGTGAAGTTCCCGGTCCGCATCAAGTGCGCCACCCTCGGCTGGAACACACTCCTGCAGGGCGTCGACGAGGCCACCGGCACCTGAGGGCTCCGGTCCGCGCCAGCCGCGGCACCGACGGGTCACGGTCCGTCGATCAGTCGCCGGCGAGTTCGTTCAGGCGCCGGGCGAAGCGCACGTCGAGTTCGGTGACGCCACCGGCGTCGTGCGTGGTCAGATCGACCGTCACCCGGGCGTACACGTTGGACCACTCGGGATGGTGGTCGAGCTTCTCGGCGTACGTCGCCGCGGCCGCCATGAAACCGAAGGCACACGCGAAGTCGCCGAAGACGAACTCGCGGTGCAGCTTCCCGTCGACCACCGACCAGCCGGGAAGGTCGCCGACGGTTGCGGCGAGCTCCTCAGCGCTGAAGGCGGTCGGTCGTGCCACGGCGTCAGGCTAGGCCAGCGGATCGGCGAAGGGGTCGGCGAACGGGTCGCCAGCCGCCGACGGGCCACCGCTGGCGTCCCGGGTCGGGATGTCCCACGCCCCGTAGCCCTCGGCCTCGAGCCGATCGGCGAGTTCCGGACCACCGGACTCCAGGATCCGACCGTCGCCGAAGATGTGCACCACGTCCGGGTGGAGTTCCTCGAACAGCCGGCTGTAGTGCATGATGGCCAGCACGCCCAACGGTTCGGCGTCGCCGAACCCGTCGCGTGAGGCTCGCTCCACACGGCGGGCGACGGCACGGAGCGCGTCGACGTCGAGACCCGAGTCGAGCTCGTCGAGGATGGCGATGCGCGGTGCCAGCACCGCCAGCTGCAACGTCTCGTTGCGCTTCGCCTCGCCGCCGGACAGGTCGACGTTCATCGGCCGGTCCAGGAACCCGGCATCGAAGCCGATGGCCTCGGCCTCCTCGGCGAGCAGCGTGGCCACCGAGGCGACGTCACGACCACTGGCGGCGAACGACGCCTCGATCGCGCCGCGCAGTTGCACACCGGGAACTTCGGTCGGGTACTGCATCGCGAGGAACAGCCCTGCCCGGGCCCGCTCCCACGTCGGGAGGGCCAGCAGGTCGATGCCGTCCAGTGTGACGGTTCCGCCGGTGACCTCGTAGCCGGGGCGACCCATCAGCACGTTCGACAGCGTCGACTTGCCCGAACCGTTGGGACCCATGACGGCGTGGACCTCGCCCGAGCGGACGGCGAGCGTCACGCCGTGGAGGATCTGCTTGCCGGCGACGGACGCCTGCAGGTCGTCGATGACGAGCTCGGTCATGCGGCACCTCCGCCGGTCGTTCCGTCGT
>CAJBIS010000025.1 GCA_903953195.1 uncultured Actinomycetes bacterium | reverse complement strand
GCGCTGCTGACCGATGAGGCGTCGGAGTACTCGGTGCCATCGAAGGTGCAGTCGTACCTGGCCGCCGGCCGGCCCGTCGTCATGGCGGGCGCGCCCGACGGTGACGCCGCCCGGTCGATCGTGGAGTCCGGAGCGGGCGTGGTCGTCCGACCGTCGGACCGCAACGCGTTCGTGGCGGCGGCGCTCGACACGCTGCGCCATCCCGGCGAACGTGGCGGCGCGGCCCGTCGGTACGCCGAGGCGAACTTCTCGGTGAGTGGCAAGGCCGACGCGTTCGAACGAATCCTCGGCGAGCTCACCGGTACCGGCACCTGGACGGCCACGTGAGCGCAGCGCGATCGGCCATCCGACAGGTGACCGACGTCGCGGGAATGCTCACGGCAGCGGCCCGTTGGCCGGTGTTCTCCCGCACCAGTCACCGGATGGTCGGCGATCTGGCACGGCAGGGGCTGCGGCCCGACACGGTGATCGACGTCGGGGCGAACCGCGGCCAGTTCGCCGTGGCCGCGCTGCAGACGTGGCCCGCGTGCACGGTGCACTCGTTCGAACCGCTCCCGTCGATGGCCGACCACCTGAACGGTCTCGTCACCCGCTACTCGGGCCGCTACCGGGTGACGCCGAGCGCCGTCGGCAGCGAGCCGGGCTCGGCGACGCTCAACGTCAACCGCCACCACCAGTCCAGTTCGTTGCTCGCGCTCGACCGGCGGCACCTGGCGGCGTTCCCCGACGCCACGCCGACGGACACCGTCGACGTGCCGGTCACGACCCTCGACGAGGAGCTCTCCTCCGACGGCCTGGCGGGCCGCTCGCTGCTGAAGGTCGACGTGCAGGGATTCGAACGCGAGGTGCTGCTCGGCGCGGCCCGGGTGCTCGGCGACTTCGACCACGTCATCCTCGAGGCGTCGTTCCAACCGATGTACGCCGACGAGTGGACCTTCCGCGACATCGAGGCGTTCCTGAGGGACCGGGGGTTCCGGTTCGTCCGCCCGGTGGGCAGCCTGCGGGATCCGGCCACCGGCGAGTACCTTCAGATCGACGCACTGTTCGAGCCGAACCCGGCCGAATGACCGTTGAACCGCCTGCTCACGACATGACCGCAACGACTGCGACCGACCGACCGACCCGACGACCCGACGGAGGGCGAGTGTGGGTCGTGCTGGGCTGGGTCGCCCTGCCCGTCCTGATCGCCAGCGCCGTCGCCGCCCTCGGACCGGCGGCGATCGTGCTCGGCGTCGCTGTCATCGTCGCGCTGCTCGTCGTGCTGCGGCCGAACGCCACGGTGCAGGCGTTCGCACTGTGCTTCCTGGTGGCGACGGTCGGGATCACGTGGCTGTCGTTCCGCGGGCCCGGCGGCCTCACGCTCTCGGACTTCTCGCTGGTGGCTGCTGCGATGGTGGCCGTTGCGTTGATCTCGCGTGACGGCGTTCCGCCAGCCGCCCGACGCGCCCTCGGGCCGCTCGTGGCGTTCGGCCTGCTCCTGCTCGCCGGTGGGCTGGTCGGCGGTGCCTTCTCCGGCGGCCTCGCCACCGGAGCCGCTGACGCCGGACGATTCGTGGTGTCGATCACCACCAGCATCGTGGTCGCCACCGTGCTCGCATCGCACCGGTCGCTCCTCCCGACCTTCTACGCGATCTACGCCGGCGGCGCGGCGCTGAGCGTCGTGTACGCCGTCGTCGCCGAGGGCAGTCTGGGTCGACCGTCGGGATTGAGTGTCCATCCGAACCACTTCGCCATGGCGGCGATGCTCGGACTCTTCGCCGGCGCCGCAGCGATCGGCCGGGGGTCGCGGCTGCGCGCCACCCTGATGATCGCCTGCTCGTCCATCTGCGCCGTCGGAGTGCTCATCAGCGGGAGCCGGGCCGCGCTGATCGGCACGATCGTCGGGGGCGCCTTCCTCCTCGTGCTCCGCAGTTCGCGAACGCTCCCGGTCCTCGCCATCACCGCCCTGCTCTGCGTGGGCGCCGTCGCGATCACCAGCCAGGACTCGACCGGCTCGGACGCGCTGTCCCGGCTGCTCCGACCCGGTCAGACCGTGGGCCTGAGCAATGCCGACCGGAGCGAGAAGCTCGAGATCGCACTCAACCAGATCAGCGGCCATGCGATCACCGGGATCGGGTTCACCGAAGCCCGGACCGCGCACTCGCTCGCGCTCCAGCTGCTCGTCACCGGCGGCGTGCTCGGACTGTTGGCCCTCGTCGCGTTCATCTGGTTCCTCAGTCGGGTCATCCGCACCGCGTGGCGTGCACCGCGCCGACGACGGCCGACCATGGAGGTCACCGCCACCGCCGGTCTGGTTGCCGCGGCCACGACGCTGGTCGTCCAGAACAACCTCTGGGACCGGTACCTGCTCGTCTACCTCGCGGTGACGGCAGTGGCGATGATCGGCGCGCCGCGCCGCGAGCGGACGGCCTCGGTGGACGGGCCCGTCCGCGGCACCGCCTCGGGTCCGGAGCCGGCCCGCCGCTCGGCGACTTCGTGAGCGACGCGCCACCGCGCAGCAGCGCGCCGAGGTCAGCCCTCGGCGGGATCGTCGCCGCCGGCATCAGCAGCGCCACCAACTTCGTCGCCGTCGTGTTCGCAGCCCGCAACGGTTCGCCGGCGTCCTTCGGCGCGGTCTCGCTCGGCTTCACCGCGTACCTGTTGGCGCAGTCCGTGACTCGGGCACTCGTGGGCGAGATGCTGCTCATCGGCTCAGACCCGCACGACCACCGCGCCACCCGACTCGGCGTCACGGCGACCATCGTCACGGCGCTGCCCATCGCCGCGGTGATCGCGATCATCGGCCTGGCGATGCCGTCGGATGGACCCACCCAGCCGGTGATGTTCGTGCTGGCGGCATGCATCGTCCCGCTGTGTGTGCTCGACACATTCCGGTACGTCGCGTTCAGCAGGTCGACGCCGCTGCGCGCCGCCGGCATCGACCTTGCGTGGGCCGCGTGCTTCATCGTCGGACTGCTGGCGTTCGGCGGCGAGCTCACCTCGTTCGACGTGTGGGTCGCCTGGTGCGTCGGGGGCGCTGTCGTCGGCGTCGGCGGGACCGCCGCAACTCGGGCGCTGTGCGCACCGGGCTCAGCCACGGCATGGATGCGCCAGAACCTCACCACGTCCGGGCGCTACATCATCGAGAACGTCACCTCGCAGTCCGTCAACGGCATCGCGCTGTTCGCGCTCGGGGCGCTCGCTGGCACCGCCGCCGTCGGCGCGGTCCGCGGCGTCAGCACGCTCTTCGGTCCGCTGACCGTCCTGTACTCAGGTCTGTACGCGGGACTGCTCAGCCGCCTCCGCCACCATGAGGAGGACAGGGGGCGGGTGCTCCGAGCTGTGTCCATCGGGCTCGTCGGTGCGGCACTCATCGGGATCGGGTTCTGGGTGATCGTCCCGACCGGGCTCGGCACGGCGCTGCTCGGCGACACGTGGGCGTCAGCCCGCGCACTGGTCGTGCCGTTCGGACTCGGCATGGCGCTCACCGTTGCTGCGGGCGGCGCGCTGCTCGGGCTCCGCATGCTCGTCGCCGCCTCGACGACGCTGCGCATCCGCCTCATCAGCGCGCCGATCACGCTGGCACTGCTGGTGGCTGGCAGCGCGTGGTCGGCGCAACAGGGATACACCGTCGGATTCGTCGTCTCGTCAGCGATCGCCTCGGGCCTGCTGTGGTTCGGCTACCGGCAGGTCGAGCGTGACGGCGCACCGGAACCGGCGCCGGATCCCACCACCTAGGATCTCGCCGTGTCCCCCATCTGGTTGAACCTCGGATCGGGACCGCATGCCGTCGACGGCTGGACCAACCTCGATCGGTCTCCGGCCATGCGTGTGTCGCGTCAGCCGGTGCTTCGGTGGGTCGCACTGCGTTCCGGCCTCGTCGACGAGGCACACCTGCCGGCCTGGTCCCGAGAGGTCCGGTCCTGCGACCTCCGACGGCCGCTTGCGTTCGGTGACGGGACCGTCGACGCCGTCTACTCGTCACACCTGTTGGAGCATCTGTATCTCCGCGAGGCGGAACGGCTGCTCGGTGAGTGCCACCGAGTCCTGAGACCCGATGGCGTGCTGCGGCTCGCGCTCCCCGACTTCATCGGCATCGCCGGCCAGGTGGTGGGCGAACCGGACGATGCCGAGGTGGCTCGCCGTGCCAACCACGACCTGCACGCGCACCCCGCCGACCGTCCGCACGGCCTGGGTCGGTTGCGTCATGCGCTCTCCGGCGCGTACCACCGGTGGCAGCCGACCGCCGCGTTCGTCACCGAACTCATGCGCGCCGCCGGGTTCACCGAGGTGACGGAGCGGTCGTTCCAGCAGGGCGAGCTCCCGGATCTGGCCCACGTCGAGACGCGACCCGAGAGCTTCTTCCTCGAGACCCGACGGTGAGCCGCCGATCCCGTTCCGCGGTCGACGTCGTCGTGCAGGGGTCGACCCCCGACTACCGGGTGGCGCTCTTCTCGCTGCTCCGTGAGCGTGACGACGTCCCGCTCGACCTTGTCGTCGGCGACGAACACTTCGACCCGACGGTCCGCACCACCGACGATCCGGTCGTGACGAAGCGGATCAGGAACCACTGGCTCGTCGGCCGTCGTCTGCTCGCGCAACCGGCCGCGGTCCGGCCCGGCGTCGGAGCCCGGACCGCGGTGCTCGAGTTCAACCCGCGCATCGTCACGACCTGGGTGATCGCCGGAGTCCGCCGGGCGCTCCGCCGCCCGACGGTGGTGTGGGGTCACGTGGAGGGTCAGGGCGGCTCGTCGCCCACGGCACTGCGTCTGCGCCACGCGCAGGCCCGGCTCGCCGGCACGCTCGCCGTCTACACGGAGCCGGGCGCGGACGCGGCTCGTCGGTCCTACCCCGGGGTCGACGTCGTGGCCGCGCCGAACGGCATCTACCGCGCCGCCGACGCCGTGCCGGTGCGCGCTGACGGCCCGGCAGGTACGGCGTTCGTGTCGTGTGGACGGCTGGTCGAGTCCAAGGGCGTCGGCGACCTGCTCGACGCCTTCGTGCTCGCGACGCGGAACGGCCTGGGCAGCGACGCCACCCTCGAGTTCGTCGGCTCCGGCCCACTCGAGTCGACGCTCCGACAACGGGCCGCCGATGCGGGCGTGGACGACCGCGTGCACTTCCACGGCGCCATCGACGCGCTCGACGTCCCCGCGCTGCAGTCGGTGTTCGATGGCGCGGTTGCGTCGGTGAGTGCCGGCTACGTCGGGCTGAACGTCATCCAGTCGATGTGGTTCGGCATCCCGATGGTGACGGTGCGCGATGCACCGCACAGCCCCGAGATCGACGCGCTGGTGGACGGTCGGAACGGCGTGCTCGTCGACCCGTCGACACCAGCGGGCCTGGCGGACGCGATGACCCGCGCGTGGGGCGAGCGCGAGGTCTGGCTGTCGCGGCGGAGCGACATCGCGGCCGAGACGCGGGCGCGGCACGGGGTCGAGACGACGGTCGACGGACTCGCCGCCGCCATGGTCCGGGCCCGAAACCGACCGGGTCGGCGGGCGGGCACCGATCTGCTCGTCGCCGGGCCGTTCCCGCCGCCGCTCACCGGCGCGGCCGACGTCACCGAGCGCATGACCGCGGCGCTCGAGGACCGAGGCGTCGTGTGCCGACGGCTCGACGTCTCCCACGCCGATCCCTCCCGGATCCGGCGCCTCGGTCGTCGACTGACCGCCGCTGTCGCGGGTGCGGCCACGATGCTCGCGCCCCGGGCACCCCGCGCGGTCTACGTCTCCGTGCCCGAGACCTGGAGCATGCTCGGGTTCGTTCCCGTCGTCCTGGCGGCTCGTGGCCGACGCCGAATCGTCGTCCTGCACCACGAGATCCAGACCTACATGGATCCGACGTCGCCGCATCGCTTCGCCGCTCGAGCGCTGTTCGCCGCATCAGGACGCGACGCGGTGCACCTGGCGCTGACCGACGGCATGAGCGACGCGCTGCGACCGCTCGGCGTCCGGGACGTCCGGGTCGTCAGCAACGCGTGGTGCCTGCCGGTCGCCGCTCCGGAGACCCCTGCTCCGCCCTTGCCCACGACGATCGGGTTCCTCTCCAACATCACACTCCGCAAGGGCGTCGACACCGTGCTCGCGACCTTCGACGACCTGCTCCGGCACCGGCCGGACGCCCGACTCGTCCTCGCCGGACCGTGCGACGACACGACGGCACCGATCGTCGCGACCGCCGCGGAGCGGCCGGAGATCACCTATCTCGGACCGGTGGACCCGGCAGCCCGCGACCGGTTCCTCGCCGGACTGCACGTCTTCGTGTTCCCGACTCGGAACCCCGAGGGCCAGGGCAACGTGATCATCGAGGCCAACCGCGCCGGCGTGCCGGTCGTCGCCACCGACGTGGGCTTCGTGCGCGACACCGTGGGCGACGGCGGGGTCGTACTCGCCCCGAACGACTGGACCGACCGGGCCGTCGACGCCGTGCTCGAGCTCACCGGACCAGACGCCTCGGCCTGGCGGGACCGGTCCCGGGCCCAGTTCGAACAGGCCCATGCCGCGTCACTCGCCGCGCTCGACGAGTTCGCTCAGTTCATCCTGAGCCGGCGAACCTGACGTCGACCTCGGTCCGCCACGCATCGGGCAGGGTTCCCGACGCCACGCCGGACGCCGTCGGAATCGGCGACGACGACTCGACGGTCGCCCCTGCGGCACCTTCGATGCGAACCGACGTGACATCCGGTCGGACCGCCGGCTGACGGAACACGTCGAGCTGATAGTCCGAACCGGCGCGCACCGCTCCGCTCCAGCGGGCGACGATCTGGACCGTGGCACCGGGCGGCACGTCGACCACGAACGTCGACACCCGGAGCGGGCCGTCGAGCTGGGTCTCGGCCGACACCGGCTGACCCCCAACCGTCACCGACTCCAGCGTCAGCGCCGACCAGATGGACATGAGCATGCGGTTGTTGCCGGGGGGTCGGCTCTCGCCACCGATGACCGCGTTCGGCAGGCCCTCGGTCGGCGCATCGTTGCGCAGCGTGATCGTCGCCTCGGAGTCGACCTGACCCGTCGCCGGGCTCACCGTCGCCCGGTAGTCGATCATCTGCTGCAGGAAAGCGTCGACCTTGTTCGCGTTCATGTTCGAGTGCCGGACCGAGAGCACGTCGGCACCCGACCGCGCCGACTGTCGACCCGTGACGGACGTCCGGTCGAGCAGCGACCGTTCCGTCGGGTCGAGCGGGACGAACTGGATGTGGCCTGCGTCGACGGCCGGCGCGAGCGCGGACGAGATGCGTTTCGGGGCCGGCAGGCTCCGGGTCGAGACCGCATCCACAACGGCCTGCGCGATGTCGCCGAGCGCGTCGCTGCGCTCACCATTTCGCTCATCGAAGAGCTGGTACTGCCCCGTGTACAGGAACGCCTCGACGTTGTCCTTCCGGATCGGTTCCGGCACACCCTCGACCCGCACCGGCCCCGTGAGCGACAGCAGGGCCGCGAGTCCCGCTGGATCGATGATGACGACCCCGTTGAGCGCGGCCCCCGTCAACGACGTGTAGACGCTCGCCGCGACATCGGCGACCTCGGTCGCGTCCGGTGCCGACGACACGTTGCCGAAGTACCGGCCGGCGGCGAAGCGGGCGTACCGGCTGCGGTAGTCGGCGTCGCCCGGTTCCAGTGCGAGCGGAGCCAGGAACGGGGTGAGGTCCGTCGACTTGCCCGAGTTCTCCACCGTCAGTTCGCCGTCGGTCACGTTCACGACGACGTACGCGCCGGCGAACCCACCGAGGAAGCGGGCCTCCGCCAGGTTCGTGGCGAGCACGAGATACCGACGTGACCCGCTTCCGCCCAGCAGGTCGGGCGCCGCGGCCAACACGTCGGCCGCCGTCCGCCCGCTCGCTCCCGCACTCGCGAGTTCGGCGTCCAGATCGGCGAGCGACGACGCCAGTGGGTCCACCAGCCAGCCGCTGCGCACGCCGTCCACCGACGCCGCCGCCGCCTCGATCGAGTCGACCGAGCTCGCCGCAACCGGGGCGGTCGAGCGGATCCAGTCGAGGTCGATGCGCCCGTCGCGCACCAGGTTGGGCGTCTCGGTCGTGCGCCGGGCCAGATCGGCAGCCGCCGCGCTCAGTTCCTGGCCGGCCGAGGTGGCCACCTGCGCGGCCTCGACCTGCTGCGCCACCACCGGCACGACCCGGGCAGCATCGAGCCACGGTCCGTCCAGCGTGCCGGCCGCCCCGTCGAACGACGTCCCGGCCCGATCGAACGCGCCCGCAGCGGCGTCCGGCGAGCCCTCACGCAACAGGCCGAGCCCGCGCTGTGCCGACGCCGCGCCGGACCGGACGTCACTGCCGGCGGCGAATCCGATGAGGCCGACGACGACCGAGATCACGAGCAGCGCGAGCACCACCAGCGCCACGACCAGCCCGACCCACCGGCGCGCCCGACCGGACCGCCACCAACCCGAGACGAGAACCGGCACGAGCGCGACACCGGCGACCGCAGCGCTCGCCCCCCACACGTTGAGCTCCGGGAGGTGCAACGCCGTCAGCGCCAACAATCCACCGATGGCAGGCCACACCCACCAGCTCGGCGGACGGACGAACCCCACCACCATCAGGACGGCCGCTGCGAGCGCAGCGACACTCCAGGCCGTGGGGGCGCCCACGACCAACAGGACGAACGTCGCCCAGATGAGGGTCCACCGGTGAGCGGTGACGGCAGCGAGGGTGACGGCGACCGCCAGCACGGCGACCCAGACGGTGTCGGCGACGCTCCACCCGGTTGGCGCCGCTGATGAGGTCAGCACTGCGGCAAGCGCCGCAACGGCTGTGATGCCGAGGACGACCCACCACGGACCCCGGGGAGCGACGTCGCTCGACGCCGGGCCGGGATCGCGTCGACGCACAACCCGCTCGACGACCTCGCCGGTGGTCGCGGACTCGCTCACGAGGCGACCCGCGGATTCACCGAGGGGTCAGGGTCTAGCCGCCACGGCAGCACGGTCACCACGACGATGCTGCGACCACGGAACCGATCGTCGAACGATCGGTCCGGCTGATCAGGCGAGATCGCTGGAGGACTTGCGCCGGGCCAGGAACACCGCAGCGGCACCGAGCACGAGCGCCAGCACACCGGCACGGAGCAGGACCGACGAGGTGTTGGAGCCGGTGAATGCCAGGCCCGAATCCGAGCCGGAGCCCGAGGTCGTGCCGGCGGAACCGCCACCCGACGAGGCGCCGACGGTGACGACGGTCGAGACGGAGATCGGAGCGCCATCGGGGTTCACGCCCGAGGCCGTCACGGTCACCGCACCGGAGAGGCTGGAGGGCAGCGTGGCCGTCAGCGTGGCGACACCTGATGCGTCGGCCACCGACGAGCCGAGCGAACCGGTCGCGGCACGGACCACGGCGCTGGCGCCACCGCCGGAACCAGAGGTGCTGTAGGACCACGTCACGTTCGATCCGGGCTGGAAACCGGTGGCCCGGAACGTGAAGTTGAAGCCGTTCTGGGTGACGGTCTGGATGGTCGGCGGCGTCGGGTACTGCGCCGAAGCCACACCCGTGCCCAGTGCGAGCGTGACGGCGGCGACCAGTCCGGCCACCATCAGTGCTGCGGTTCGATTCCTCATGACGACCTCCACGGCCCGGTTCACGGCCCACGGCCGAACGGGTAGATGCAGTCACCCTATCCCCCCGAACGAGACGGTTCCACCATGGGACCCGCTCGACCGCCGACCCGCTCGACCTCCGAACGCCGAACCGGGGCGCCCGTGGACCGCCGCTCCGCAACCCGACGTCGATGCAGCAACTACGCTGAGCACTCCACCTCCAGCACTCCGAGGACCAGCTCGTGCAGAATTCGTCCAGCGACATCGACCTGCGGGCACTGCGCCTCCTCCGACGGCGGTGGTACGTCATCCTCGGCGTCGCCGTCGTCGCCGGCGCACTCACCTTCGGCCTGACGAGTCTGCGGACGGAGCAGTACCAGGCCACTGCGGCCGTGCGGGTCGTCGACCAGTCCGCCGCCACCGTCATCAACCGCCAGCCCGCCGGCCAGCCGCTCCGTGAGGTCAACACACAGCTCGAGGTGGTCCGATCCGACTCCATCCGCCGGGCCGCCGACGAGAAGATCGGCGCGACGGCCAACCAGGTGACCTCCGTGACCGTCGAGCCGGTGGCCGACGCCGACCTGATCCAGATCACGGCGACCAGCCCGTCGCCCGAGGTCGCCGCACAGGCCGCGAACGCCATCGCCGACGTGTACGTCGAACAGCGCCGAACCGAGATCTCCTCGGACCTCAAGGCGAATGCCGCCAACCTGCGCGCGAAGACCGAGGAGCTCAGCGGCCAGGTGGACATCGTCGACCTGGCCATCCGCGAGGCCGCCAACGACCCCCGTCGGGTCGGCGAGCTCGAGACCGAACGTCGCGGTCTGAGCGATCAGATCAACGAGCTGCGCCTCAAGGCCAGCGAGTACGACGTCGAAGCGGACCTCCGGGCCGGCACCGTGCAGACCATCAACCGTGCCGAGGTGCCGACGAGCCCGTCGTCACCGAAACCGGTCCGGGATGCGCTGCTCGCCGCCGTCCTCGCGGCCCTCGCAGCCGCCGCCGCGATCATCATCGCCGACCGACTCGACAACCGGGTCCGGGGCGCCACGAGCCTGTCCCGCATCCACGACGCGCCACAGCTGCTCGGCACCATTCCGGCGATCGACACGAAGAAGTCGGACCCGACCCACCTCGTCGTCGCCGGCACACCCGAAGCCGAGGCGTTCCGGAAGCTCCGGTCCGCCGTGTGGTTCTACGCGGTGCGCACCGAGACACGCAGCATCGCCGTGACGTCGGCCAATCCGAGCGAGGGCAAGTCGCTCGTGAGCGTCAACCTGGCCACCTCCCTCGCCGCCAGCGGCGCCCGGATCGCCCTGGTGTCCGCCGACCTGCGGGCCGCCTCGATCGGTCGCTTCTTCGGCATCGACGAGACCGAGCGCGGCCTGTCCGAACACCTCGCCGGCATGGTCCCCGCCGAGGACACGTTCCGAACGGTCGAGTTCGACGAGCACTCGATCCTGTTCGTGCCCGCCGGCCCGCCGCCTGCCGACCCGGGGGTGCTGCTCGGCTCGGCGGCCATGAGCGACTTCATCGGCAAGCTGACCACCAGCGGCATCGACCTGGTGATCCTCGACTCCGCCCCGGTCGGCCCCGTCGGCGACACCATCGACCTCGCCCAGACCGTCGACGGAGTGATCACGGTGGTTCGTGAGGGCCAGACCCGTCTGTCCGAGATCAACGGCGCCATGGAAGCGCTCCGCCGCACCGGTTCGAACATCATCGGCACCGTGCTCAACGCCACCAAGCTCGGACCCGACGGGTACGGGTACGGCTACGGGTACGGCTACGGATACGGCTACGGCGGCAAGCCCGCAGCGGCCGAGTCCGACGCCGACTGATCACCGGGCCGACTGATCACCGGGCCGACTGATCAGGCCGGCGTGATCAAATCGTGTGATCCCACATGATCTGATCACGCCGAACCAGCGGGCATCAGGCGGCAACGCCGAACGGCTCCTCCGGACCGCCTCAGACCGCGAGCTGCTCGCTCTCGGCAAAGGTCAGGAGCGCTGCGCCGAAGGGCTGACGGATCGTCTGGATCACGACCCGAAGGTCCAGACGAGCGCTCGCTCGGGCGAGGTACAGGTCGTCGAACTCCGGTGCCTCGCCGATGAGGCCGACCACCGCCTGACTCGTCTGCCAGAGACCCGTCACACCCGGCCGCACCAGCGTCCGCCGCTCGACGAACTCCGGATCGAATCCTGCGGCGATCTCGGGCAGTTCCGGTCGGGGACCCACGAGTGACATCGCCCCCGACACGACCAGCCAGAGCTGAGGGAGTTCGTCGAGGTGCGTGCTCCGGATGAAGGCGCCCCAGCGGGACAACGGCTGCTGAGCCAGCGCGTACTTGTCGATCGACGACGGCACCGACGGGGCCAGGCTCCGGATCTTGAGGAACCGGAACATCGAACCGCCACGACCCAGCCGATCCTGGGTGAACAACGGGTTCGTCCGGAACACCACGGCCGAACCGGCGAGCAGCAACGCCAGGAGCGGCAGTGTGAGCACCGCCAGCGGGAGCGCCACGACCAGGTCGAACGCCCGCTTCGCTGCAGAGTTCGCCCATGGCGCCACGACCACGGCGTCGCCACCTGGCCGCTTGTCGACCGACGACGACTCGGAACGTTCGATCACGTCGAGTCACGCTCGACGTTGGCGGCGTACCACTCGTACGTCGAGCGGATCCCGGACTCGAGGTCGATCGACGGCCGCCAGCCCAGCTGATGCAGCCGCTCCGAGTCGAGCAGCTTGCGGGGCATCCCGTCGGGCTTGGACGTGTCGAACTCGATGGTTGCATCCGCGTGCACGACGTCACGGATGAGGGCAGCCAGCTCGCCGATGGCGACATCGGAGCCGAAGCCCACGTTGATCGGACCCGCATCGGTGTACCGGCCCATCAGGAACACGCAGGCGTCGGCGAGGTCGTCGACGTGGAGGAACTCCCGACGCGGCGTGCCCGTGCCCCAGACCGTCACCGAGGTCGCCCCCGAGCGTCGGGCGTCGTCGAACTTCCGCATCAGGGCGGGCAGCACGTGGCTCGACTCGAGGTCGAAGTTGTCGTTGGGCCCGTAGAGGTTCGTCGGCATGGCCGAGACGAAGTTGCAGCCGTACTGGGTGCGGTAGGCGTCG
>CAJBIS010000024.1 GCA_903953195.1 uncultured Actinomycetes bacterium | reverse complement strand
GGCACCAACATCTGGGTCGCCAACAACCTCACCGACAACATCACCCGCATCAACGCCACCACCGGCACCGTCATCGGCACACCCATCACCGTCGGCGACGGCCCGACCGGGATCGCATTCGACGGCACCACGATGTGGGTCGCCAACAGCATCTCCAACAACGTCACCCGCATCAACGCCACCACGGGCACCGTCATCGGCACACCCATCACCGTCGGCACCGCCCCGAGAGGTCTCGCCTTCGACGGCACCAACATCTGGGTCACCAACACGGGCTCGGACAGCATCACCCGCATCGAGGCCGCCACCGGCGCCGTCATTGGTACACCCATCACCGTCGGCGACGGCCCGACCAGAGTCTCGTTCGACGGCGCCAACGTCTGGACCAGCAACGCCAACTCCGACAACGTCACCAAGCTCCGCGCCAGTTGATCCCGGCCCGGCCCTCGCCCCCAACTGCCCGTTCGCCGGACGCGACGAGGGCCGGCAGCTGGTGCGCCGGCCCTCGGTGAGACGAATGGCTCCGGGGGTGGGGCTCGAACCCACGACCCGCTGATTAACAGTCAGCTGCTCTGCCAGCTGAGCTACCCCGGATGGCTCCCCCGAACCGGGGGCGAGGGCACATTAGCGGTCCTCCGGCGCGCACCCAACACGGGGGCCGTTGCCGCCTCAGTCCGTCTGGAGGAAATCCTCGAGCTTCTGACGGCGCTGCGGGTGGCGCAGTTTCGCCAACGTCTTGGCCTCGATCTGACGGATCCGCTCGCGGGTGACGCCGAACTCCTTCCCGACCTCCTCGAGCGTCCTGGGCTGGTCGCCGTCGAGGCCGAAGCGCATGCGCACGACGCCCTTCTCGCGGTCGGAGAGCTCGTCGAGGGCCGACATGATCTGCTCGGAGAGCGAGTTGGCGGTGGCGACGTCGGCCGGCGCGATCGCCTGCTGATCCTCGATGAAGTCCGAGAGCGCGCTGTCGTCCTCGTCGCCGACCGGCGAGTCCAGCGAGAGCGTGTCCTGCGAGATGCGCAGGATCTCCCGCACCCGGTGCGGCGGCAACTCGGACTTGTGTGCCAGCTCCTCGATCGTGGGTTCGCGTTCGAGTTCCTGGGTGAGCTGACGTTGCATCCGCTGCACCTTGTTCATGGACTCGACCATGTGGACCGGGATGCGGATGGTGCGGGCCTGATCGGCGATCGCCCGGGTGATCGCCTGGCGGATCCACCAGGTGGCGTATGTCGAGAACTTGAAGCCCTTGGAGTAGTCGAACTTCTCGACGGCCCGCATGAGTCCGAGATTGCCCTCCTGCACCAGGTCGAGCAGGGGCAGTCCACGGCCCAGGTAGCGCTTGGCGATCGAGACGACGAGGCGCAGGTTGGCCCGGGTCAGCTGGTCGCGGGCCTTGTCGCCGTCACGCTTGGCCCGGTTGAGCACCGCCTTCTCGGCCGGAGCCAGCTGCGCGATCTCCCCGGAGGCGTTCAGGTCGGCGAGGCGTTCCTCGGCGGCGACGCCAGCCTCGATCCGCTTCGCCAGCGACACCTCTTCGGGCCCGGTGAGCAGCGGCACCTGGCCGATCTCGCGCAGGTACATCCGCACCGGATCGGCGGACGAACCCTCGGCGTCCGAGTCCCGGCGGGTCGACTTCGATCCGCCGGCTCGACGACGGGCCACACGCGAGCGGCGCTTCGAGGCGCCCGACTCGTCGTCGTCAGGGTCGTCGGGGTCGTCGGCGGCGACGACCGCTGCCTCCGTCGCGACGACGAGACCGGCGGTGAGGTCTGCGGTCAGGTCGGTCTCGGCGTCGACCTCGACCTGCACGGTCACGTTGCGCTTCGACCAGAAGGTTCGGGTCTGGTCGACGACGTCGTCGGTCATCTCGAGTCGGAGCACGCTGAGCGCGTCATCGAGTTGGAGCACGCCCCCGTTGGCCTCGGCCCGAGCTGCGAGTTCCCCGATCTCTGATTCCGGCATGTCCTGCCAGATGCTCACCCGCTACCCCTGATCCGGTGGTGACTCGTTGTCCCGGATGAAGGCTACCAACTGCATCACTGTTTCCACGTCGGCGTTCGGGCGCCGAAGCGCGTCGAGCGTGACCTTCAGCCACGACACCACCTCGACGAACGCGAGCGGGTCGGTGGAGGTGCGCGCCTCGGCCTCGAGCTCGCGCAGCACCCGGCGGCCGGACTCGCTCGCGAACCGTGCCAGCACGTCGGTCGGCTCGGCATCGAGCGTCTCGACGGACAACCTGGCGAGCACCTCGGCGACCTCGGGCGGCGACTGCTCGATGGCCTCGGCGGGCGAACCCCAGGCGTCGAGCGCCTCGATGGCGGCACGGGCGGTCGGATGGGCGAACATCGTCGGATCGAGCGCGCCGCGGGCGATCTCGGGTTGGTGGATCCGCAGACGCACCGCCTCCTGTTCCACGCCGTCGCGGAGCGGAGGGAGACGGCGGGCCGGCGGCGCCTCGGACGGCGTCTCGTCCGGACGTTCCCGCCCGCGCCGCCGGTCCGTCGGCTCGGGCTTCGGGGCGCGACGCACCTCTTCGAGTCGCACGCGCATGCGATCCGGGTCGATCCGACAGCGGTCGGCGAGGTCCATGACGTACTGGTCACGGACCAGCGCATCGGGATGCTCCGCGACGACGGACAACGTCACGTCCGCCGCCCGGGCCCGCCCCTCGGGCGAGTTGAGGTCGGCGCTCGCCATGGCCCGCTCCACCCGGAACGACAGGAATGGCCGGGCGTCCGTCACTGCGGCCTGCAGACGTTCGGGGTCGCTGCGGGCCAGTTCGTCGGGGTCGGCACCGGGTGGCAGGTCGACGACGAACACCGAGATCTCGTGCGCCTGCTCCCACGCGTACACACGTTCCGCCGCGGACTGCCCGGCCTCGTCGGCGTCGTAGGCCAGCACGACCCGCCGCGAGAACCGTTTGAGGGCGCGCACGTGATCCTCGGTGAGCGCGGTGCCACAGGTGGCGACCGCCCGTTCCACGCCGGCGCGGTCGAAGCCGATCACGTCGGTGTAGCCCTCACAGACCACCACCTCGTTGTGCTGCACGATGCCGGCCTTGGCCCGGTCGAGCCCGTACAGCGCCTTGGACTTGTTGTAGAGCACGCAGTCCCGCGAGTTCTGGTACTTCGCACCCTCGGCGTCGGGGAGCTTTCGGCCGCCGAACCCGACGACCCGGCCACGCTCGTCGGTGATCGGGAACAGGATGCGACCCCGGAAGAAGTCCTGCTGGCGTCCCGCCCGATTGGTGAACCCCAGACCTGCCGCCTCGAGGTCGTCGGCGCTCGCGCGCAGCGAGCGCGCCAACTGGTCCCAGTCGTCCGGTGCCCAGCCGAGCCGGTACCGGACGACCTCGTCGCCGTCGAAGCCACGGCTGCGGAGGTAGGCGCGGGCCGCGGCCGCGTCGGGGGAGGTGCGCAGACGATCGTGATACCAGGTGGCCGCCCGGTCGACGAGGTCCAGCAGACGGGTCTGACG
This sequence comes from uncultured Actinomycetes bacterium, assembly GCA_903953195.1. GTDB lineage: Bacteria > Actinomycetota > Acidimicrobiia > Acidimicrobiales > Microtrichaceae > SXMI01. The sequence goes on along the minus strand of CAJBIS010000024.1, from coordinate 1,921 downwards.
CTTGCGGCCCTCGCCCTCGTCCCGGTCGCTGTAGCGGAGCGTGATGCCCGCCTTGCCGGCGAGGTACTCGACCGCCCCGGGGAAATCGAGGTGCTCGATCTCACGCACGAACGTGATGGCGTCACCCGAGGCCTTGCACCCGAAGCAGTGGTAGAGCCCGTCGGTGTCGTTCACCGAGAAGCTCGGCGACTTCTCGGCGTGGAACGGGCACAGACCACTCCACCGCTGTCCGACCCGCTTGAGCTGCGTGTACTGCGAGATGACCGCGACGATGTCGGTCGACTCGCGCACCCGGGCGACGTCCTCGTCGAGGATCCCCATCAGGCGACCTCGCCGAGCAGGTCCGCCGCGGCGGCACGGCCGGCCGCGAGGCGGGCCATCGGCACCCGGTACGGCGAGCACGAGACCACGCCGACTCCGGCACGCCGCGCGGCCCGGAGCGACCACTCATCGGCGGCATGCTCGCCACACAGGCTCCACGACGCGCTCGGGGCATCGGCCACCGCCCGCTCGACGAGTTCGACGACCGCGGCGTCGAGCCGTTCGAACGGGCTGAACTCGATGAGTCCGCGCTCGCGGTAACGGGAGAGCAGGCGCACCTCGGTGTCATCACGGCTGAGCCCGAGCGTGAGCTGCGTGAGGTCGTTGCTGCCGATGCTGAGGAACGCCGTCCGCCCGGCCAGCTCGGCGGAACGCACCGCCGCCGCCGGTGTCTCGACCATCGCCCCCACCGGCAGTGGCGCAGCGCCCGTTCGTGCGGCCTCGGCGGCGACCAGGTCGGCGACGAGCGTCACCTCGGACGGCCACGCCACCATCGGGACGAGCAGTCGGAGGTCCGTGACCGTCCCCGCCGAGCGCACCTGTTCCGAGGCGGCAACCGCGGCGCGCACCTGCAGCCGCACCACCTCGGGCACCACCGAGGCGAGCCGGACGCCGCGGACACCGAGCATCGGATTGTGCTCGAACCACGCCTCGGCCGCGGCGAGCAGTGCGTCGGTCGCTCCGGGCTCGCCCGGTTTCGGCAGGAACTCGTGCACCGGCGGGTCGAACAGTCGGACGACCACCGGCCGACCGCCCGCCTCGACGAGCAACCGTGCGATGTCGTCGCGCTGCAGTCGTTCGAGTTCGGCCGCGTCGTCCGCGGCACCACCCAACAGCACCGACTGGAACAACGGAAGTCGAGCCCCCAGGAACTGGTGCTCGGTTCGGCACAGTCCGACGCCCATCGCGCCGAACTCGAACGCGAGTCGGGCCTGCTCGGAGTCGTCGGCGTTGGCCCACACCGCCGGGCGACCTCCGGCGAGAGCGTCCGCATCGGCGAGCAGTTCACGCCAGTCGTCGCCGAGTCCGGTGGGCAGCGAGGCCGCACCACGCCCGACGCGCACCTCGCCACTGCTGCCGTCGACGGTGAGCCACTCCCCCGCACCGACACGCCGACCGGCGACGCTGATGCCGTTCTCGTCGACGACGAGCGTCTCGAGGCCGCACACCGCAGGCAACCCCCAGGCGCGTGCGACCACCGCGGCGTGGCTCGCCAGTCCGCCCCGCGCCGTGAGCACCGCCGCCGCGACCCGCATCGCCGGTTCGTCGGCCGGCCCGGTCTGGTCGAGTACGAGGACCGGCTCCTCACCCCGGTCGGCGGCGTCGAGCGCGGCGTCGAACGTCGTGACGAGCGGTCCACTCCCGATCCCCGGCGATGCCGCAGCGCCCACGCCCAACACATCGCCGCCGGCCCCGGACTCCCCCGCCCGCCCATGGAGCGCCTCGACGAGCGTCGATGGATTCGCGGCCAGCACCCGCTCGGCTCGCGCCCGCGTCTCTGACGAGGCGGCGACGGGGCGGTCCGGCGAGGAGGTCACTGAGCGACGATGCTACCGGCGGGTCGGACACCCGGCCTCCGGCAGCAGCGCCACCGGCACGG
>CAJBIS010000023.1 GCA_903953195.1 uncultured Actinomycetes bacterium | reverse complement strand
TGCCGACTGCGCGGCGGCACCGGCGGGCAGCTCCGAGGTCGCGCCGGCCGCCATCAACTGCGCCAGCGACACCGAGTCGACGAGTCGCTGCCCACCCGCGGTCCGCTGCGTCGCGAGTCGCCCGTCATCACACCACCGGCGGACGGTGTCGACGCTCACCCCGGCGAGCTCGGCCGCTCGGCCCAGCTTCAACGGCGCGAGCACTGACTGTCGTTTCTCTGGCATGAGCCAGAGAGTAGGCGTCTGAACCTCGCAGAAGGACAACCGCAGCGCAGCGCGTCGCGGACCGCTCATGGGTGACGTGCCGTTCACAACCGGTTACGTCACCGGAAACATCGGCGAAACACGGCCTCCGTACTTTGCCCCCATTCCAACGACCACGGTCGGAGGAATGGCCGCACCGGCCCGTGTGCGGTCTCGGGCCGAACCGCCGCTCCCGGCGGATCGCAGAATCCAGGAGGTCACCTTCGTGTTCAGAACCCGCAAAGCCAAGCTGTTCGCTGGCTTGCTCATCGCCGGATCGCTGGTACTCACTCCAGCGATCGCCATGGCGCAGGACGCTCCGGTGTTCGACCCGCTCGGCGCGACGCCCGTCACCCAGGACGGCTTCAGCCTCAACCTGCTGTGGATCGTCCTCGGCGCTGCACTCGTGATCTTCATGCAGGCCGGTTTCGCGCTCGTCGAGACCGGCTTCTGCCGCGCCAAGCACGCCGCTCACGTCGTGACCACGAACCTGGCCATCTTCGGTCTCGGCTTCGTCGGATTCTTCGTGATCGGCTTCTCGCTGATGTTCGGCGGCTACAGCTACGCCGGCTACTTCGGGTTCGACGAGGCGCTCGGCGACAAGCTGATCGGTTTCGGAGACTGGAACTTCCTGTACTTCTCCGCCGACGCCGTCGCCCTGAACAACATCCCCGACGTGCTGCTGCCGGCCGTTGCGGCGTTCTTCCTCTACATGGTGGCCTTCATGGACACCACGGCCACGATCCCGACGGGGTCGATGGCTGAGCGGTGGAAGTTCAAGAGCTTCATGTGGTGGGGCCTGTTCTGTGGCGCCATCTACTACCCGATCTTCGGTGCGTGGACCTGGGGCGGCGGCTGGCTGAGCCAGCTCGGCAACAACCTCGACCTCGGCTTCGGCTACGTCGACTTCGCCGGCTCCGGCATCGTGCACGCCACCGGTGGTGCCGCAGCGCTCGCCGGTGCACTCGTGCTCGGGCCCCGCATCGGCAAGTTCGGCAAGGACGGCAAGCCCCGTGCGCTCCCGGGCCACAACATCCCGATGGCCATCCTGGGCGCCATGATCCTGCTGTTCGGCTGGTTCGGCTTCAACGCCGCCTCGACCTTCGCCGGCACCGACGTCCGTTTCACCGTGGCGGCCGTCAACACCGGCATCGCCGGCGCCGTCGGCCTGGTGGCTGCGATGTTCTGGATCATGAAGCGGACCGGCAAGCCGGACCCGGGCATGATCGCCAACGGTCTGCTCGCCGGACTCGTGGCCATCACCGCCCCCTGTGCGTTCGTGGACCCGTGGGCCGCAGCGGTCATCGGTCTGATCGCCGGCATCCTGGTCATCGAAGCCGTGTTCTTCATCGAGAAGCGCGGTCTGGACGATCCGGTCGGCGCCGTCGCCGTGCACGGCATCTGCGGGTCGTTCGGTGTACTCACCGTCGGCATCTTCGCCACCGGGGACTACGGAGAGCTCTGGAACGTCACCGAGACCGACTCGACCGCCGAGACGGGCGTGACGGGGATCCTCTACGACGTCGGACTCGGGAGCAAGCAGCTGATCTCGCAGCTGATCGGCCTGCTGGTCATCTGGACCGTGATGTTCGGCATCGCCTACGCCTTCTTCAAGATCCAGAACGCCATCACCAAGGGCGGCATCCGCTCCAAGGTCGAGGACGAACTGGCCGGCGTGGACTACCCGGAGATGGGCGTCACCGCCTACCCGGGTGACGTGTCCTACTCGCTGCAGGACATCGTCATCGAGCAGCTGCCGAAGGCCCAGCAGGAGGAGATCAAGGCGGGAAGTCTCTCGTAGCGCCTCCGACCGTCACACGACACCCTGCACGGGTGTCGACGCAGAGGACCCGCCCCACGGGGGCGGGTCCTCTCGCGTGTGGCCGCAGACGCGCCTAGCGTCTCGATCGTGGCGGATGAACCAGGCACGCTTCCCGACGGGAGCTACGACGCGTTCGTCGTCGATGCCGACGACCGCGAGGGCGGCACGGCGCTCGACCTCACGATCACGAGCGGCGAGTTCAAGGGGCAGGTGCTCAGCGTGGCCTCGGCGTCGTCACTCGGCGACCCGATCGACCTGTTGGGCATGCCCGCCACGCTGACGATCGCCTTCGGCGCGCCGTCGGTCACGATCGACCGCTGACAGCGCGTCCCGCTCCGAGTCGTGGAGCGCGGACCGAGGGCCGCACTCCACGACTCAGGACAACGGGCAGTACCTGATCAGGCCTTCGCGGCGGCGAAGCCCTTGTCGAGATCCTCGATGATGTCCTCGATGTTCTCGAGGCCGACCGAGAGGCGGATCAGACCCGGGTCCACACCGGTGGTCGCCTGCTCGTCGGCGGTCAATTGGCTGTGCGTCGTGGAGGCCGGGTGGATCACCAGGCTGCGGACGTCGCCGATGTTGGCGAGATGGCTGTGCAGTTCGAGCGCCTCGACGAACTTCTTGCCGGCCTCACGACCGCCCTTGATCACGAACGCCGGCACCGAGCCCGCGCCCTTCGGCGTGTACGTCGCGACCCGAGCGTTCCACGGGCTGGACGCCAGACCGGCATAGGCGACCGACTCGACCTGCTCGTGGCCCTCGAGGTACTCGGCGACGGCCTGGGCGTTCGCCACGTGACGGTCCATGCGCAGGGACAACGTCTCGATGCCCTGGATCAACAGGAAGGCGTTGAACGGTGACACCGACGCGCCGATGTCACGCAGCAGCTGCACGCGGGCCTTGATGATGTACGACCCGGCGCCGAGAGCGGGCCAGTAGGCGAGACCGTGGTAGCTCGGGTCGGGCTCGGTGAACTGCGGGAACTTGTCGTTCGACGAGAAGTCGAAGCTGCCGCCGTCGACGATCGCACCGGCGATCGCCGTGCCGTGGCCGCCCAGGAACTTCGTGGCCGAGTGCACGACGATGTCGGCACCGTGGTCGAGCGGGTTCAACAGGTAGGGCGTGGCGACGGTGTTGTCGACGATGAGCGGCACGCCGTTGGCGTGCGCCACCTCGGCAACGGCCGAGATGTCGAGGATGTCGTTCTTCGGGTTGCCGCTGCTCTCGCCGTAGAAGGCCTTGGTGTTGGGTCGCACCGCAGCGGCCCAGGCCTCGAGGTCGTCGGGGTCGTCGACGAAGCTCACCTCGATGCCGAGCTTCGGCAGCGTGTAGTGGAACAGGTTGTAGGTGCCGCCGTAGAGCGCGGCGGAGGCGACGATGTGGCTGCCCGCCTCGGCCAGGTTCAGGATGGCGAAGGTCTCCGCGGCCTGCCCCGAGCTGACGACGAGTGCACCCGGCAGGCCGACCGCGGTCGAGGTGGCGTGCTCGAGGCTGGCGATGCGGGCCTCGACGACACCCTGCGTCGGGTTCATGATGCGGGTGTAGATGTTGCCGATCTCGGCGAGGGCGAACAGGTTGGCCGCGTGATCGCTGTCACGGAACTGGTACGCCGTGGTCTGGTAGATCGGCGTGGCCCGCGACCCGGTCGTCGGATCGGGCTCGGCGCCGGCGTGGATCTGGCGGGTGTCGAAACCCCACTGGTCGCTCATGTCGTGCACTCCTGTGATCGGTCGGTCGACGCCGGCGAACGTCCCGCCGAGTCGACGGGCAGCATAGGTCAATCCTGACCAGATCAGTCAAGAATTGGTGAGTCGGTGGCCGTGACGCCGACGGCCGCAACGTCGAGCTCGCGCACCGTTCCGTCGCCCGGAAGGCCTGCAGCGACGATCGACGCCACGTCCCGTGGCACCAGCGCCGCAACCGACGGGCCAGAACCCGACAGCCACGCAGCGAGCACGTCGCTGCGAGCCAGCAGCTCGTGGCGCACCCCTGCCGTGTCGGGCCGGGCCTGCAGCCGCAGGTCCTGGTGCAGCCGGTCCTCACAGGCATCGCGCAGCACGCCGAGATCACCTGCTGCAACGGCCGCGACCCACAACGCGGCCCGACCCACGCTGAACGCGGCGTCGTCGAGCGACACCCGGGTCGGCAGCGAACGACGCGACGCATCCGTCGAGGTCGTCGCCGACGGTGACCACACGACGAGCTGCACGTCGTCGGGGAGATCGAGCCGGACCACACGCCCGGCCGCCGCCACGACGAACCCGCCGCAGGCGGACGCAGCGGCGTTCTCGGCGTGCCCCTCGAGCTCGGTGGCGATCTCCGCCGCCCGCTCACGCGCATCGACGTGTGCGATCCCGGATCGCCGGGCGCCCAGGTAGGCACCGGCGACGCGGGCCGCACCGGAGAATCCGAGTCCGCGACCCGGCGGGATCGGGCTGTGCCAGTGCAACGCGTCGGCCGGGTCGCCGCCCGCCGCTCGGAACGCAACCGCCGCGGGGTGGGTGGGCTCGGCCGAGTGGAATCCGTCGGGCGCCGATTCGGCGACGGCGAGTCGGAACGGCAGGTCGACCGCGATCGCCAGCGCGTCGAAGCCCGGACCCAGGTTGGCCGATGATGCGGGAGCCGAGACGATCACGACGATCAGTCTCGCACCCGACGATGGCACCGTCGGTGCCCGGCGATCCCGCGCCGGGCGACAGGCGACTCAGTCGCCGCCGGAGATGTCCTCGACCTTGACCTTGCCCGCCGAGATCCACGGCATCATGTCGCGCAGACCGGCACCGACCTGTTCGATCTGGTGGGCCTTGCCGGCGTCGCGCAGCGCCTCGAAGTTCTCGCCGCCGCCACGCACCTCGCCGATGAACTCCTCGGCGAACTGACCGGAGCGGATCTCGTCGAGGATCCGCTTCATCTCGGCCTTCGTCTCGGGCGTGATGATGCGGGGGCCGCGCGTCAGGTCGCCGTACTCGGCGGTGGTCGAGATCGAGTAGCGCATGCCGGCGATCCCCTGCTCGTACATGAGGTCGACGATGAGCTTCAGTTCGTGGAGGCACTCGAAGTACGCCGACTCGGGCTGGTACCCGGCCTCGACGAGCGTCTCGAACCCGGCCTGCACCAGCGCCGTCAGTCCACCGCACAGGACGACCTGCTCACCGAACAGGTCGGTCTCGGTCTCCTCCTCGAACGTCGTGTCGAGGACGCCCGCCCGGGTACCCCCGATGGCATCGGCGTACGAGAGGGCGAGCGCCTTCGCTCCGCCTGATGCGTCCTGCGCCACCGCGATGAGGCACGGCACGCCGCCGCCCTCGGTGTAGGTGCGTCGCACCAGGTGGCCCGGACCCTTGGGGGCGACCATGGCCACGTCGACGAAGTCCGGCGCCTGGACGTAACCGAACCGCACGTTGAAGCCGTGGGCGAAGAACAGGGCGTCGCCCTCGTTCAGGTTCGGTGCGACCTCGGCGTCGTAGATCGGGCCGATCTCGGTGTCGGGCAGCAGCATCATGATGACGTCGGCCTCGGCGGCGGCGGTGGCGACGTCGACGACCCGCAGACCGGCCTCCTCAGCCTTGGCCCGTGAGGACGACCCCTCACGCAGTCCGACCCGCACGTCGACGCCCGACTCCTTGAGGTTCAGGGCGTGGGCGTGGCCCTGCGACCCGTAACCCAGGATCGCCACCTTGCGACCGAGGATGATCGATCGGTCGGCATCGTTCTCGTAGTACACGTTGGCCATGTCGGGTCCTGACACTCGATTGCGGGCGACCGGACGACGGTGCCGTCCGGCGGGAGCGCACATGTTCGCAGGAGCCGGGCTCGGACCGCCAACCTGCGGCGGCGCGGGCGCCGCTCCCGTCAACGTGCGCCCATCTCCGGAGCGACCGCCACGCCGACCGGAGCCGGTGCGGCTGGAACAACGCACAGTGATGACAGGATCACCTATGGTGGCGTCATGACCGACAGCCTGCATCTCACCGTCACCGACCCGTCGCCCCGGCGACGCCCGACACCTCGGCTCATCGCAGCGGCCGCCGGACTCGTCACGGTCGTCGCCATGACCGCCGGCTGTTGCGGTGCCAGCTTCGACGACAAGGCCGCGACGACCACGACGTCGAAGTCCGCCACGACCGAGTCGGACGGTTTCGATCGTGACGCCACCCAGCTCGGCACCGAGTTGATCAACCAGCTCGATTCGAGCATCACCGAACCGGACGAGCTCGAGGCCGGATGCCTCGGTCAGGCCCTCACCGATGCGCTCGGCAGCTCCGAGGCACAGGAGCTGACGACCACGCAGAACCCGACGTCGGACCAGCTCGACGCCATCAGCGCGGCGTTCGACGCGTGCGTCAAGGGCACCACCCTCGCACCGTCGCTCACCGAGGGGTTCTTCAGCGAGCTCCCCGGTTCGCCCACTCCGGACCAGTCGGTGGTCAGCTGTGTGGCGGGCGAGATCGACGGCAAGACCGGCACGATCATCGTCGACAGCGTCAACTCCGAACAGAGCGACACCCTCCCCACCGAGGTGCTCGCAACCTTCGACGTCTGCGTGCCCGATGACATCGTCGCCGGACTGCTCGTGGACGAGCTGACCTCGGACGGCACGTTCGACGCCACCCAGGCCGCGTGCATCGCTGATCGCGTCGCTGCGCAGCTCTCGATCACTGAGCTGGCGGCGGCCGGGAAGTCCGGCTCGTCCGACACCGTCACGAAGCTCGTCGAGGACGCCACGCTGGCCTGCATCTCCGGGACCTGACGCCGTCAGGTCCGCAGTTCAGGAGGGGCCGCGTTCGAGGCGAGGCAGCGCCACCCGGCCGGTGCGCTGGATGTCGACGATCCCGAAGGGCCGCAGGAGCTCCTCGAGGTCGTCGAGCCGGCTCGGGTGGTCGTCGAGCGTGACCGTGAGCTCGTCATGCCCGACGTCGAGGACCCGCCCCTCGAAGAGGTCCAGCAGACTCATCACCTGGTGACGGACCTCGGGGTCGGCCTTCACCGTCGCGAGCATCAGCTCACGCTCGACGGAGTCACGCGGGTCGAGCTCCGAGATCTTGATCACGTTGATCAGCTTGTTCAGCTGCTTCACGACCTGTTCGAGCGGCGCCGACTCGACGTCGACGACGACGGTGATGCGCGAGAAGCGCTCGTCGTGCGTGGGCGCGACGGCCAGGGAGTAGATGTTGTAGCCGCGACGAGCGAACAGGCTCGCGACCCGGGCCAGCACACCGGCCTTGTTCTCGACGAGCACCGAGAGCACGTGGTGACGCGGCACGGGGACGGTGGACGGTGCGGGCAGGTTCATCGGGGACGCTCCTGCTGCGAGGGGTCGACGACGATCTCGTCGTTCGACAGTCCGGACGGCACCATCGGGAACACCTTCTCGGCGGCGTCGGTCCGGAACTCGAGCACGACCGGACGGTCGTTGATCTCGTTCGCCTTGTCGATCGCCGGCCCCGCCTCCTCGGGTGACTCCACCCGCATGGCGACGCAACCCATGGCCTCGGCCCACTTCACGTAGTCGGGGACGTCGGGCGACAGGTACACCTCGGAGTAGCGCTCGTCGTAGAACATCTCCTGCCACTGACGCACCATGCCCAGGTAGGCGTTGTTGATGATGGCGATCTTCACGGGGATGCGCTCGATCGACGCGGTCACCAGTTCCTGGGCCGTCATCTGGAAGCAGCCGTCACCGTCCACCGCCCAGACCGTGCGGTCCGGCTGGCCGACCTTCGCGCCGATCGCCGCCGGCACGGAGAAGCCCATGGTGCCGAGACCGCCCGAGTTGATCCACGTGTACGGATGGTTGAAGTGCCAGTACTGGCTCGTCCACATCTGGTGCTGGCCCACACCGGAGGCGACGATCGTGTCCTCGGGCGAGCGGTCGCGCAGCTGTTCCAGCACGAACTGCGGCTTGAGCAGCTCACCCGGTGCCGACGGCTCGTAGGTCAGCGGGAACCGCTCCTGCCACCCGGAGATCTGCGACCGCCACGGCGTCAGGTCGACGCCGACACCGGGCGTGCCGACGCCCTGTTCCCGCAGCACCTTGACGAGCTCCTCGATGACGAGCCGGCAGTCCCCCACGATCGGCACGTCGGGGCGGCGGACCTTGCCGAGTTCGGCCGGGTCGACGTCGACGTGGATGATCTTGGCGTCCGGGGCGAAGCCGTCGAGCTTGCCGACCACCCGGTCGTCGAACCGGGAGCCGAGCGCCACGAGCAGATCGGACTGCTGCATCGCGGTCACCGCGGTGTAGTTGCCGTGCATGCCCGGCATCCCGAGGCACAGCTCGTGTGAGTCCGGGAACGCACCCCGGGCCATGAGCGTCGTCACCACGGGGATGCCGGTGAGCTCGGCCAGCTCCAGCAGCGCCTCGGCGGCACGCGACTTCAGGATGCCGCCGCCGATGTAGAGCACGGGCCGGCGAGCGGCGAGCATGAGTTCCGCCGCCTCACGGATCTTCTTCGGATGCCCCTTGAGCGTCGGGCGGTAGCCCGGCAGGCTCGAGACGACCTCGTCGTCGCTCGGCCAGTACCAGTCCATCGCCGAGGCCGGATTCCGCGGATCGACGATGTCCTTCGGGATGTCGACCAGCACCGGACCGGGCCGACCGGTCGTGGCGATGTGGAACGCCTGTCGGATCGCGAGCGGGATGTCCTCGGCCCGGGTGACCAGCTCGTTGTGCTTCGTGATCGACCGGGTGATGCCCGTCGTGTCGCACTCCTGGAACGCATCGGTCCCGATGGCGGGCACGGGCACCTGGCCGGTGATCACGACCATCGGCACCGAGTCCATGTAGGCGTCAGCGAGCGGGGTGACGATGTTCGTGGCGGCCGGACCGGACGTCACCATGGCCACACCGGGACGACCGGTGGCGAGCGCGTACCCCTCGGCCATGTGGCCGGCGCCCTGCTCGTGGCGCACCAGGACGTGTCGCACCGGGCTGTCGATGATCGGGTCGTAGACGGGCAGGATCGCCCCACCGGGAAGGCCGAAGATGACCTCGACGCCCTCGTGTTCGAGGGACTTGATCAGCGCTGACGCTCCGTTGGTCTGCATGCGTTGTCCTCGTGCGGTTCTGGTCGTGATGGTTGCTGCGGCGCCCGGCGCGTGCCCCCGTTCCCGCCGGCTCAGCCGACGAAAACCGAAACGACCTCCCCGCCGGGAGGTCGTGGGCGCACGCGCGGTGTGGGTCCGGTCGTGCGCCTCAGGGCACTACGAGGAGGACGTCGACATCGCGCATCGGGGACAGTCTGCCAGCACCCTGCCCGAAACGGCAACCGGGACGGCGCCGGCCGGTCGGGTCACTCCCCGAGCAGGTGATCGGCGAGCAGCGCCCGCGAGTCCGGGACGAACCGATCCCGATCGAGGCGGGCACGGAGTTCGTCGAGGGTCACGACGTGCGCCTCGACCACCTCGCCGTCGTCGAAGGTCACCGGGCCGTCCCACGTGACGGTCCACATGCGGGCGACCTCGTCGACGTGGTCGTCGCTGTAGGCGCCGGCTCCGATCGGCTCGAGTTCGACATCGGCGACGCCGACCTCCTCGGCGAGTTCGCGCCTCGCCGCCCGCTCCCAGTCCTCACCGGAGGTCACGACGCCACCCACCGCCAGGTCCCATGCGCCGGGCCACAGGTCCTTGTCCTCGGAGCGACGGTGCACGAGCACGCCGCCGTCCGACGTCCGCACCACGACGAAGGTGCACCGGTGCCGCAGCCGGCGACGGCGCATCTCGGCTCGGGTCACCGTGTCGATCACCTGATCGTGCTCGTCGACCACGTCGACGAGTTCGTCAGCGGGATCGACCTCGTGCACGGCGACATCGTGGCACGAGCAGGACCGTGGCACGAGCAGGACCGTGGCACGAGCAGGACCGTGGCACGAGCAGGATCGCCTGCGAAGCTGGGGCCATGGCGTTCGGTGTGTACCCGGGAACCTTTGACCCGCTGACGATCGCCCATCTGGCGGTCGCCGATGCCGCCATCGACCAGCTCGGCCTCACCCGGCTCGATCTGGCGATCTCGCGGCGCGCCCTCGGCAAGGAGCATCTCGACGACGACACGGTGGATCGTCGCGTCGCCGAGATCTCAGCGACCATCGGCCATCGGCCGCACCTGGCCGTCGTGGTGGTCGACGCCCGGCTGCTGGCCGACATCGCCCGTGGCTACGACGCCGTGGTGATGGGCGCCGACAAGTGGGCTCAGGTCATCGATCCCGCCTGGTACGACGGCGATGCCGACGCCCGAGATGCCGCCGTGGCGGCGCTCCCGCGGGTGGCCGTGGCGCCACGACGCGGGTGGACGACACCGAGCGAGTTCCGCCTCGACGTGCCGGACCACATCGCCGAGGTGTCGGCCACCGCCGTCCGGGACGGGCGACACGACTGGGCGGCATCGCCGCCACCGGACGGCGCCGGCTGAGACGAGGGCGGCTCAGCGGCCCGGGCTGACCTTGCGAACGAGCTCGGCCTCACGCCGGTGCAGCAGCGCCCGTGCGGCCCGCAGTCCCGCCGCGAGCACGATCAGCCCCACGACCGGCGACGCCGCGGAGACCAACGTCGTGGTGGATGGCCCCGACGTCGATGCCCAGACGACGGCCGCGGCGATGGGGAGCGAGATCACGGTGAGGGTGACCATGCCGCCGAGCAGCACGGCACCGGCCAGACACCCCTGGCCCGTGTCCCCGGCCGCCAGCGGGTTCGGACTGTCGGGGAGCGCGAACGGCGCGAGCGCTGCGCTGAACACCGACGCGCCCGTCGCCAGCAGCACCGACCCGGCGGCGAGCAACAGTCCGGCAGGCAGCCACGCCCAGCCGTCCGACATCCACGACAACACGATGACGAGCACGAACGCTGCCGGCGCCATGACCGACAACGACGACACCGCCTTGCTGCGGCTCAGGCGGATGCCGTCGGCGCCGGCGCCGACCTCCCACCAGAGCGGCGCGCCGTCGTAGCCGTAGGCGTTGTTGCCCTCGAAGAGCACTGCGAAGTGGAGCAGCCCGGCGGTGAGCACGAGACGACCGTCGGTGATCGCCACGGGAAGCGCGCTCGCCCCACCGACCGAATCCAGCAGCGGGAGCAGCGCGAGCGTGCCCATCCCGAGCAGCAGCGCCACCACCGTGTTGACCGCCTCACGGGGTTTGCGGAACTTCGTGCGCAACGTCCGGGCCGCCAGCGCGCCCACCGTCGACCTCGGCAGCCACCCGAGCGGCCCGGTGCGGACACCGCGCCGGCCGGAGCGGACCGGCCGGCCCGACCCGCCGTCCCGCGGCGACGTGGTGATCAGTCGACCGACGGTCAGCTCGTGGATCCAGCCCAGCACCGGCAACCAGAGCGCGGCGAGCCCGAGGTGCACGAGCGCCGCGCCCGGCCGGTCCGCCACCACGGCGAGGGCCCGGCCGATCTGACCCGGCGGAGTCCACGCCCAGCGTGCCGCCTCGGAACTCCAGCGGTCATCACCCCACGAGGCCGTGACCCGGGAGCCGATCTGCAGCACCAACCACAGCGCGACCGCTGCCAGCGCTGCGAGGATCTGGGCCAGCTGGCGGAACCGCCCGGCGGCGAGCACACCGAGCACGTTCGCCGCCGTGCGACTCACCAGCAACAGCGTCGCCCACCAGCAGACGATCGCCACGGCGAGCACCAGCCACGACACGGGGCCGCCACCGGCGAACCCGAGTGCCAGGCCGACACCGGAGAGCGCGCCGACGATGGCCGGCGGTCCCACCAGGGCCGATGCCAGCAGGCCCGTGGCGAGCTGACCGGTGTCGAGTGGCTGGGCCGCGAGCATGCGGACGTCGATCGTCGTCTCCACGCCGGCCGCTGCGGCGAGCAGCCCGGTCGCAGCGACGATCACGGGCAGGAGCACCACCACGATCGACGCCGCGTTCGAGAATCCGCGTCCCAGCCCGGCCAGGACGAGCAGCGCGAAGAGTCCGGCGCCGGTCGAGAAGATCAGCGAGAGCGCGGTCTGGAACCGCAGTTGCGCGTTGCCACGGAATCCGCCGCGCAGCAGCGTCCACTTGAGCGAGACGATCGCCCGCACCGCACCGCCGAGGCCGAGTCGGCCCGGCGAGCTAGCTGCGGGCACCACCCGGTTCGTCCAACCATCCGAGCCGGTCGGCCGCGGTGGGCGCGGCCCCGACGAGTGAGATGAAGGCGTCCTCGAGATTGGCGGCGTCACCGCGGACGGCGTCCAACGAACCGGCGGCGAGCACGCGGCCTGCGGTCATGATCGCCACGTGGTCGCACGAGCGCTCGACGAGCTCCATCACGTGGCTCGAGAACACGACGGTGCCGCCCGCCGATCGGTAGCGGCCGAGCAGTTCACGGACTGTCACGGCCGAGACGGGGTCGACCCCCTCGAAGGGTTCGTCGAGCAGCAGCACCGCCGGCCGGTGCAACAACGCCGCGGCCAGCGCCGTCTTCTTGCGCATGCCGTGGCTGTAGCCCCCGATCATGCTGGTGGCGTCATCTGCGATGCCGAGCACCGAGAACAACTCCGCAGCCCGGACCTGCACCGCCTCGGGGTCCATCGCCCGCAGCTCGCCGAGATGCACCAGGAACTCCCACGCCGTGAGGCGGTCGAACAGGTGCATGGGGTCGGGAACGACGCCGAGCAGCTGGTGCACGGTGACCGGGTCGGCCCACGTGTCGTGCCCGGCGATCCAGACCTGCCCGGCGTCGGGCCGCTCCAGCCCGGCGGCCATCCGCAGCGTCGTCGTCTTGCCCGAACCGTTCGGACCCACCAGGCCGAAGAAGCTGCCGGCGGGAACGTCCAGATCGAGCGCGTCGACCGCGACCCGCGGACCGAACCGCTTGCTCAGGCCCCGTGCGCTCAGCGCCGGTCGCCCGTCCCCCGGGGCGTCAGTCACGGGAGGGTGATCGCACCCTTGTCCGCACCCTGCGCGAGCACCGCGTACTTGGCCAGGACACCGCTGGTGTAGCGGGGTTCCGGACACGTCCATCCGGCGCGGCGGGCCGCGAGCGTCGCGTCGTCGACGAGGAGGTCGATGGTGTGGGCGCGCACGTCGATGCGGATGCGATCACCCTCCTCGACCAGCGCGATCGGACCGCCGTCGACCGCCTCGGGGGCGACGTGACCGATGCAGAACCCGTGGGTGCCTCCCGAGAAGCGACCGTCGGTGATGAGCGCCGCGTCGGTCCCGCGGCCGGCACCCTTCATGGCACCGGTGATGGCGAGCATCTCGCGCATGCCCGGCCCGCCCTTGGGGCCCTCGTAGCGGATCACGACGATGTCACCGGGGTTGATGCGGTCGGCGAGCACCGCCTCCATGGCCCGGTCCTCGCCGTCGAACACGCGGGCCGTGCCCTCGAACTCGTCGAACTCGATGCCGGCGACCTTCACGACGGCGCCGTTCGGGGCGAGTGAGCCGCGCAGCACGGCGATGCCACCGATGTCGTGGATCGGGTCCGACAGCGGGTGCACGACCTCGCCGTCCGGAGCGGGCGGGTCGATCATCGCGAGGTTCTCGGCGACCGTGTGGCCGGTGACCGTGATCTCGTCGCCGTGGATCAGTCCGGCCTCGAGCAGCAGGGCCATGACCACCGGGACGCCGCCGATGCGGTCGACGTCGAGCATGTGGTACTTGCCTGCGGGCTTGGTGTCGGCGATGTGTGGGACACGCGCCGCGACCTTGTTGAAGTCCTCGAGCTGCAGGTCGACCCGCGCCTCGTGAGCGATGGCCAGCAGGTGCAGCACGGCGTTGGTGGAACCGCCGAGCGCCATCACCACGGCGATCGCGTTCTCGAACGCGCCCTTCGTCAGGATGTCGCGGGGCCGGATGTTCTGTCGCAGGAGTTCGAGCACTGCGGTGCCCGAGGCGTACGCGTAGTCGTCACGGCGACGGTCGACCGCAGGCGCAGACGCGGACCCCGGGAGCGACAGTCCGAGCGCCTCACCGACCGACGCCATGGTGTTGGCGGTGAACATCCCGGCGCACGACCCGATCGTCGGGCACGCGTTCGCCTCGATGTGGTGCAGCTCCTCGTCGTCGATCGTGCCGAGCGCGTGGGCGCCGACCGCCTCGAACACGCTGACGATGTCGAGCACCTGGCCGTTGTGGTTGCCCGGAAGCTTCGAGCCGCCGTAGAGGAACACCGCCGGCAGGTTGAGCCGGGCCGCCGCCATCATCATGCCGGGCAACGACTTGTCGCAGCCGGCGAACGTCACCATGGCGTCGAACCGCTCGGCGTGCATCACGGTCTCGACGGAGTCGGCGATCACCTCGCGCGACACCAGCGAGGCCCGCATCCCCTCGTGGCCCATCGAGATGCCGTCCGAGACCGCGATCGTGCAGAACTCGATCGGGAACCCGCCCGCGGCGCGCACTCCGTCCTTCGCCCGTTTCGCCAGCCGGTCGAGGGGCATGTTGCAGGGGGTGACCTCGTTCCACGACGACACGACACCCACCTGGGCCTTGTCGAAGTCGTCGTCGGTCATGCCGACGGCGCGCAGCATCGCCCGCGCCGGTGCCCGCGAGGGGAAGTCGGTCACGTCGTGGGAGCGGATCTTCAGGTCGTCGGCTTCGTCGGACATGGCAGGTCAGGTTAGAGGCCGATCGCGTGGCCCGGCAGATCAGCCCGCGACGACGGACACCAACGTCACGAACGTGGTGGCTCGACGCGCACGCACGCCCGCTTCTCGGTCCGCACCACCACGGCGTCCGGCCGCACCTCGGCGACGACGCATCGCTCAGCGAACGCCGACCACCAGCCATCCGGCTGGAACCGGACGAACGCCAGATCCGACGAGGCGACGACGCTGACGAGATCGGCCTGGTCGGCCACGCCGGCGGCACTGCTCCCGGGAACCCTGGTCCCGGCGTTGTAGGTCAGGAACTGCTCGGGCCGCGCGCCGTCGAGCAGCGCCGTGACCTCAGCGACTCGTGCCGTGGATGCGTCATCCGCGCTGCGGTCCGCGAGGAACTTGCCGACGAACGCCGCGCCGACGAGCACGGCGACGACCGCGACGCCGATCACCACGCCGGGCCGATCACGGATGAACTCCGCCACCGCACGCCGTCGCGTTCGAGTGGTGGGCATGCGGGCATGATCCCACCTCGGACGCGTCGGAGCCCGCACCCCCGAGAGGATGCGGGCTCCGGAACCTCCATCGGCGGGCCTCAGGCCCCGTCGATGACGTCCTTGGCCTTGTCGGCCGCCTGGTCGACGATGCCGTCGACCTGATCCGGAGCGAGCTCCTTGGCCTTGTCGGCGGCGGCGTCGACGGCGCCCTTCGCCTCGTCGGCGTGATCGCCCAGCAGTTCCTTCGCCTTGTCGACGAGTCCCATGATCGTCTCCCTTTCACGTCATCGCGATTCCCGGGACCGCCCCGGCAACCGGCAGTGAGTGTGGCACATCGCCGTGCCGTGTCGTGCCGTCCGCGCGCTTCGCACGCACCCCGCCACGCAGCGCGCTGACAGGAGTCCCGTCGTGCGATCGCGCCGACGTGACGCCGTGCGGCACGCCCACGACATGGCATCCTCTCGGCATGGCTGATGGCTCCGGACTGCACCTCGGTGAACGACTCGACGACGACGGGAAGCGCAACGGCGAGGCCGTGCTGCTCGACCCATCGGACCTGTGCACCCACGGCGTGATCGTGGGGATGACCGGCTCGGGCAAGACCGGTCTGGCGGTCGCCCTCATGGAGGAGGTGCTGTCGTCCGGGGTACCCGTGCTGGCGATCGACCCGAAGGGTGACCTCACCAACCTGTTGCTCACGTTCCCGGATCTGGCGCCCGACGACTTCGCCCCGTGGGTGCCCGAGGGGTCGGACGCCGCCGCGGTGGCCCAGCAGTGGACCGACGGCCTCGCCGAGTGGGGCATCGGACCGGAGCGCATCGCGCAGCTGCGAGCCGGGGTGCGCATGGGCGTGTACACGCCGGGGTCGAACGCGGCGACGCCGATCAACATCGTCGGCACACTCACCGCTCCGGCGACGACCGACGAGGAGAGCCGCATCACCGAGATCCAGGCGGTGACATCCGGCCTGCTCGGCCTCGTCGGCATCACCGGCGATCCGCTCGCGAGCCCCGAGCACCTGCTGGTGACCAACCTGATCCACGCAGCGTGGACCGCCGGCGAGCAACTCGACCTGCCGACGCTGGTCGCACGGGTCCAGACGCCGCCCATGCGGACGCTCGGTGTCATGGAACTCGACACCGTCATCCCGCCGAAGCAGCGCACGGCGCTCGCCGTGAAGCTGAACGGCCTGCTCGCGACGCCCGGCTTCCAGGCGTGGACCGAGGGCGCTCCGCTCGACCTCGAGCAGCTCCTTCGCTCCCCCGACGGGCGACCGAGCCTCGCCGTCGTGTGCCTGTCGCATCTGTCCGACGCCGAGCGGCAACTCGCGGTGAGCCGGCTGCTCGGCGCAGTGATCCGCTGGTTCCGGGCGCAGCCGGGCACCGACCAGCTGCGCACGCTGGTGTATCTCGACGAGGTCGCCGGGTACGTGCCACCCACCGCCGAGCCCGCGACGAAGCAGCCGATTCTCACGATCCTCAAGCAGGCCCGCGCCTTCGGCGTCGGCATGGTGCTCGCCACCCAGAACCCGGTGGACCTCGACTACAAGTCGATGTCGAACGCCGGGACCTGGCTGGTGGGACGGCTCCAGACCGAGCGCGACAAGGCCCGCCTGCTCGAGGGCATGTCCTCGGCGGCCGGCACCGTCGACGTCGGCACGCTCGACCGGGCGATCACCGACCTGGCGAAGCGGCAGTTCTTCCTCCACCAGGCCAAGGGCGGTGGGCCCAGGAAGTTCGGGTCCCGCTGGGCGATGTCGTACCTGCGCGGCCCGGTCACCGGCGCCCAGCTCGCGCAGCTCCCGGGGCGCGAGGAGGTCACCGGGGGTTCGCTCGCAGGCGGCGCTGCGACCGCGGCTGCGGCGGCTCCCGCTGCCGAGCCTGCTCCGGCTCCTGTCGTCGAGTCGACACCGGTCGTCGACGCATCGAACGCCGCGGCTGAACCCCCACCCGGTGTCGATCCGGCGCCCGCGCCGAGCCCGGCGGCCACAGAGCCTCCGCCCGGAGTGGATGCACCCGCAGCGGCCGAGCCTCCGCCCGGAGTGGATGCACCCGCAGCCGCACCTGTGGCAACAGGCGGTGCCGAC
>CAJBIS010000022.1 GCA_903953195.1 uncultured Actinomycetes bacterium | reverse complement strand
CGCTGGCGATCGTCGCCCATCCGGACGACGCCGAGTTCCAGTGCGGTGGGACGCTGGCCAAGTGGGCGCGGGCCGGATGTGCGGTGCACCATCTCGTCCTCACCGACGGCTCCAAGGGCACGTGGGACCCGCACGTCGACCAGGCGGCGTTGATCCACCGGCGTCGCCTGGAGCAGGAGGAGGCCTCCCGACGTCTCGGCGGCACGTCCGTCACCTTCCTCGAGTGCATCGACGGTGAACTCGCCGCCGGGTTCGACCAGCGCGCCGCGGTGAGCGCCGTCATCCGTCGCCTCCGTCCGGCGGTCGTGCTCGGCCACGACCCGTGGACCCGGTACCGGCTCCACCCCGATCACGCCGCCGCGGGTCGGCTCTGCGTCGACGGGATCGTGGCGGCACGCGATCCGTTCTTCCACCCGGAGCAGCTCTCCGACGACCTCACGGTGCACCGGCCCGACGCGTTGCTGCTGTTCGAGCCGGACGTTCCCGACCACGCCGAGTCGCTGTCCGCCGAGGACCTCGACGCCAAGGTCGCCGCGCTCGAGGCGCACGAGAGCCAGTTCGAGACGACCCATCTGCACCATGCGCGTGCCGCCGGTGACGACTCCGGCGATCGGGTCGCCGCGCTGCAGGCCTTCCGTGACCGGGAGCGGGCCATCGTCGAGGCCACGGGGGCCTGGGCCGGCGTCCCGTACGCCGAACACTTCCATCTGATCGTCGACCAGCTCTGAGCCCGAGCCGGAGGTCGCGTCAGCCGCCGGCGCTCGACGGGGGCGCGGGCGGCACCGTCGTCGACTGCGCCGTCGCCGGCGCGAAGTCCTCGGGGTCGACCCGGGTCAGCAGCCGGTTCTCGACCGTGCCGAGGAACGACGGCGGTGACCCCGTCGGACCGGAGTAGGTCAGCGCGAACAGCAGGTCGCCGACCGCCAGGATCGTCCACTCGGTCACGCCGTTGGGTGCTTCGAGGGCACGGTAGGTGGCGCCGGCCGAGTCGCTGATCGCCGGACTGCCCGGAGCCTCCTCGATCCGGGAACGGACCGGACCCGAGAAACTCGCCTGGTAGAACTCGTCGCAGTCCTTGAGTGCCCGGTTGACTGCGGCCACGTAGTCGCGGGCCGACTGCCACCGGTCGACTCGAACCGCCTGACTGATGAGCGTGGCCTCGGTCGTCGAGTTCTGGAACACCGCCGTCTTCTCGCTCGACAGCGCCGTGGGCACGGGCACCTGTGTGCCGCAGAAGCTGGAGCCGAGCACCCCGAATCCGGCGAGCGCCGGGTCGCCCGGAGTCCACTGGACCGGCAGGTCGTCCTGCGAGATCACGGCCGCCTGGGCGTCGGTCCGGCCCACCAGGTTGGCCTGGTTGAGTCGGATCGCACCGGATGAGTTCAGCTGGATCCGACTCACCGGGAACGCGACCAGGAGACCGACCGCGATGCCGCTGACCACGAGCAGCAGGAGCAACGCCACCACCCGCGCCGTCTGGAGTCGGACGCGGCGGAACAGCCGTCGGGTCGGCCCGGCCGACGGCTCCGGCGGCTTCCGACGCCGCGACGGCGGCGCACCGGAACCGGGTGCTGACGGGCTCGTCGTCGTGCTCATGCTCCACCTGTCCCGTCCGGCGAGTCGGCGCCCCCGAATCGAGCCGACCATTCCTCGAGCTGTTCGTCGGACAGCTTCTCAAACAGGAGCCCCGGAGGGGTGAACGGCCGCCCGGCGGGGAGCGTCGCAGGCACCGCCGCCGCGAGCGCCGGATCGAGCGGCAGCGCCGCGCCGGTGTCGCCCAGCAGGCAGACCTGCAGGCGCTGCGCCGTGAACGGGATGAAGGGCTCGGACACCACGGCGTACAGCAGCGCGAGGTGGAGTGCCGTGCGCAGGGTGCACGCGGTCGTGTCGACGTCGACCTTCACGGTCTTCCACGGCTCGGTCCGCTCGAGGTACAGGTTGCCCTCGGTCCACAGCGCCCGCAGCGCCGCAGCGGCCTTGCGGAACTCGAGTGCGTCCATGCACGCCACGTAGTCGGCGAGTCGGGCGTCGACGCGGGTCGCGAGCTCGGCCTCGGCCTCGCCGGGTTCACCGCCGCTCGGCACGACCTCCCCGAAGTGACGCACGATCTGTGTGACCGTCCGGTTCACGAAGTTGCCGAAGGTGCCCACCAGGTCCTTGTTCACCGCCTCCCCGAACAGGTTCCAGGTGAAGCTCGTGTCGTCCGACTCGGGCGCGTTGGCCATGAGGTACCAGCGCCAGTAGTCGGCGGGCAGCAGTTCGAGCGCGTCCGACATGAACACGCCCCGGTGGTCCGAGGTCGAGAACTTGCCGCCGTAGTAGGTGAGCCAGTTGAACGACTTGAGCCGGTCGACGAGCTTCCAGGGTTCACCCGATCCGATCAGCGTCGCCGGGAAGCCGAGGGTGTGGAAGGGCACGTTGTCCTTGCCCATGAACTGGGTGTAGGTGACGTCGTCGGCGCCACGGTCCTCGCGCCACCACCGGTCGAAGACGGCCTCGGCGTCCTCGGGCGCGACGAGGTCATCCGCCCACTCCCGGGTGGCGCCCAGGTACCCGATCGGCGCGTCGAACCACACGTAGAAGACCTTGCCGGCCGCAGCGGGGAACACCTCGGGGTCCACGGCGAAGCCCCACTCGAGATCGCGGGTGATCCCCCGGTCCTGCAGGCCCTCGTCGAGCCACTTGTACGCGATCGAGCGCGTCAGTTGCGGCCAGTCGGACTTGGTGTCGACCCAGGCGCGGATCCGGTCCGCGAGCTGCGACTGCAACAGGAACACGTGCGCGCTGTCACGCACCTCGAGCTCGGTGGACCCCGAGATCGCGGACCGCGGGTCGATCAGTTCGGTCGGGTCGAGCTGCTTGCCGCACTGCTCACACTGATCACCCCGAGCGCGCTCGAAGCCGCAGTTCGGACAGGTGCCGACCACGTAGCGGTCGGGCAGGAACCGACCGTCGGCGACGGAGTACACCTGCGCCGTGGTGCGGATCTCGGTGTACCCCTCGGACTGCAGCCGCGCCGCCAGGTGCGCGGTCAGCGCCCGGTTCTGCGGGCGCGACGTCCGGCCGAACCAGTCCCACGACAGCCCGAACCGCTCACCGAGGTCCCGCTGGATCTCGTGGTGCGCGGCGCAGTAGTCGGCCACCGGAACCCCGGCGTCGGAGGCCGCGATCTCGGCGGGGGTCCCGTGCTCGTCGGTCGCACAGATGGCCAGCACCTCGTGGCCCGCCGCCCGCAGGTACCGGGCCGAGACGTCCGCCGGCAGCATCGAGCCGACCAGGTTGCCCAGGTGCTTCACGCCGTTGATGTACGGCAGAGCGCTGGTGATCAGATGACGGGCCACGGACGGCTGCAACTCCTCGGTCGTCGGCCCGGCGGGCCGCTCGACGATCGTACCGGCGGCGCACCCCCGCCGGACTCCACCGGTCGGCGGGCACACACCGTCCGCGTCCCTAGGCTCACGACGTGCCCCGCCGACGAGCGTCCGATGCAGGAGTCGAGCCACGACTCGTCGCCGGCGTCGACGGCTGTCGCACCGGTTGGCTCGTCGTGGTCGCCGAGGTCGATCCGTTCCGCGTCGTGAGCGTCGGCGTCGAGCCGACGATCGCCCCGCTCGTGGGCGACGGCGCCGTGGGCACCGTGGCGATCGACATGCCCATCGGACTCCCCGAACACGACCCGCGTCCGTGCGATGTGTCGTGCCGACGTGAGCTCGGCGCACGCCGATCGTCGGTGTTCCCGGTGCCGATGCGTGCCACGCTCGACGCGCCCGACTACCCGAGCGCCCTCGAGGTGAACCGGGAGCGCAGCGGGGTGGGCATCTCGAAGCAGGCGTGGTTCCTGGTCCCGAAGATCGTGGAGCTCGACGAAGCACTCGACGACGTCGGCGCCACCCGCGCGGCCCGGGTCCACGAGACGCACCCCGAGCTGTGCTTCCGCTCGATCACGGGCGCACCGATGGCGCATCCGAAACGGACGACGGCCGGGCGGCGCGAGCGACTGCGAGCGCTCGCGCCCCACGTCCCCGAACGATGGCGGGCCCGACGGGTGACACCCCGCGGCGCGGCGCCCGACGACGTGCTCGACGCGCTCGTGCTCGCCGTCCGTGCCGCCGCATGGCGGCGTGGCGAACCGATCGTCGAGCTCGGTGATTCCGGCACCGACCGCCGGGGCCGGCCCATGGTCATCCGTGGTTGAGCGGGCCCGACGCGTCGCCCCGGCCACGGCCGTCACAGCCGGTGCCTACGATCCGGACGTGGGTGTGAGCGAAGTCCGCGATGTGCACGAGGTGACCGACCCGCCGTTCCGGCTCGACCGCCCGACCCCACCGGCGGTGCCGCGTCGCCCGCTCTACGGACTCGACATCGAGACCGACACGACCGTCGACGGACTCGACCCGGACCGCTCGAGCATCGTGGCGGTCGCGGTGTCGGGTGACGGCGTCGACGAGGTCATCACCGGCGACGAGTCCGAGGTGATCGCGGGCGTCGACCAACTGCTCGCCTCGCTGCCCGACGGCGTCCTGATCACCTGGAACGGCACCCGGTTCGACCTGCCGTTCCTCGCCACCCGGGCCCAGCGCGCCGGGGTGCCCATCGGACTCCGGCTCGGTCCACCGCCACCCCGCAGCGCTCGTCGTCGCCGGGCCACCTCGTGGCACGGACACCGCCATCTCGACGGACTCGATCTGTACCGGGCCGACGTCGGCCGGCTCCTCGGCCTGTCGTGCGCGCTCAAGTCGCTGGCCCGGCTCGTCGGCGAGCCGCCCGTCGAGGTCGACCGCGCCCGGATCCACGAACTCGATGCCGCCGAGCTCCGCGAGTACGTGCTGAGCGACGCCCGACTGGCTCGTTCGCTCGTGTTGCGCCGCTGGCCGACGGCCGCGAGCTGGGTCGACCCGTTGCCCGGGCGCGGGGACTGATCCCCGCCGGTCACGGCGACATCCACCGCCCGGCACGCACCACACTCTCGGCGACCGGAACGCGGCGACGCCTCCGGCACACCGGCCTCCCGGACGCCGGTTCCGGGTCGGACCGCCCCTCCAACGGTCTCCACGCCGTCGGACCCGAGGTCCGGCCGACCACCGGAGCACGCCGTGGACACGACCCGTACGAACCTCTTCGATCGACAGACGGCCCGCCCGCCGACCCCCGCAGGACCGGGCGCAGCCGAACCGAGCAGCCGGTCCGCCGGCGATGCGCTGAGTGCCGAGGAACTCATCGACCTCGTCGGCCGGCTCGAACCGTGTTGCCTGCTCGCCGACCTCGGTCCGTGCCGAGCGGGCACGAGCCCTCGGGGGCGGCGGGAGCTGGCCGTCCGCCGACTGTCCCCGGACCCTCGTTGCGGCGCGGCGTCGATGTTCGGGGTAACCGTGCCCGACCACTGCTGCGGCGTGGCGGTCACGATGGTGGGCACACTCGGCACGGCGCTCGGACACCTGCCGATCGACTCGACCGAGCACCCGTCGCTCAGCGGTCGACTCGACACCGCCGTCCGACTCGACCTCGCCGTCGTCCGCACCGGCACGACACGGGTCCGCGTCACCGAGGTGGGTCCTGACGGACCGGGCGCGACGGTCCTCGACGACGAGCGTGGTGACGGCATGCTCGTCGACGCCCTGCACCGTGTACTCGGTGTGGCCACCCGGGGGCCGGCGCCGAGCTTCGCCGAGCTGGTCCTCGGCATCTGGTCACGCCACCTGCTCCTCCACCTCGACCGCCACGGCCCGATCAGCTGGCGGGACGCGGCGACGCTGCACCCGGCGGCCGTCCAGCGCGGTGACACGCCGCCGTCGGCCGAGGTGCTCGCGAGCGCCTGCGCCAGGGTGCGCGACGACGTCGACTGGGAACGCATCCGCTCCGACACCGCAGCGGGCCGGTGCGCGGCACCGGAACTCGCTGCGGCCGAGGCGGCGTGGATGGACGCCCCGATGTTCGGACGCTGGTGCGTGGAGTCGTATCCGCCTCCCTCGCTCGCCGAACGGCAGCTGCGATCGAGTGGTTCGTCGGCGCTCGACGGATTCCGAGAGGTGATCCGACTCACGCGGGACGGCGACCCCGACCAGTGCGCCGACTCGAGCTGATCGACGGGTGGTGCCGGGGCGCTCGCCACGCCGCGTGGATCAGTGCAGCGACGGAGCCGCTGACCTACCCTGACGACGTTCGGCCATCGGGCTCGACCGTGGGACGGGGACAGGACGATGAGTGGAGTCACCTTCGACCGCATCACGAAGCGGTACGGCGATGTGGTCGCTGTCGACCAGCTGACGCTCGACATCCGGGACGGCGAGTTCATGGTGCTGCTGGGACCGTCCGGTTGCGGCAAGTCCACGGCGCTGCGGATGATCGCCGGCCTCGAGGAGATCAGCGACGGCGTGTTGACGATCGGCGACCGGGTCGTGAACCACCTGCCACCCCGGGACCGCGACATCGCGATGGTGTTCCAGAGCTATGCGCTCTACCCGCACATGACCGTCGCCAAGAACATCGAGTCGCCGCTCGTGGCCAACAAGGCCGCTCGGGTCCCGACCGAGGAACGCCAACGTCGGATCGCCGAGGCCGCCGAGACACTGGGCCTGACGGAGTACCTCGATCGCAAACCCGGCGAACTGTCCGGCGGCCAGCGACAGCGTGTCGCCCTCGCCCGGGCCATCGTGCGCCGACCCGAGGTGTTCCTCATGGACGAGCCACTGTCGAACCTCGACGCGAAGCTGCGGACCCAGACGCGACTCGAGCTCGTCGAGATGCACCGCCGACTGGGCACCACGTTCGTCTACGTCACCCACGACCAGGTCGAGGCCATGACCATGGCCGACCGGATCGCCATCATGAGCGGCGGCGCACTGCAGCAGGTCGGCGAACCACAGGCCGTCTACGAGCGGCCGGCCAATCTGTTCGTCGCAGGGTTCATCGGCAGTCCGCCCATGAACACCCTCTCGGGGACGGTTGCGCGAACGGGCGCCGGCGCCACCGTGCGCACCGCCGCCGGCGACGTACCGGTGGCTGATGCAGGTGAGGCCGCCGACGGCCAGGCGGTCGTGGTCGGTGTCCGACCCGAGCACCTGCACCTGAGCGACGCCGACGCCGCGATCACCGGCACGACCGAGAACGTCGAACTGCTCGGCCATGAACGCCACCTGATCGTGCGGGCGGGTGACGCCCGCTTCGTCGTGCGCGAGCCGAGCGACGGCCCCGACGTGCGTGTCGGTGAGGCCGTCCACCTGTCGGTCGAGGCCGACGAGGTCCACCTCTTCGACGAGGCCACCACCTGGCGGGTGAACTGACGTGACCGACCTGCCGAGCGTCGAGGCGTCGAGCGGCGACCTGGCCGCGCTCCCCGCCGCGAAGGGTTCGTCGACCCGATCGTTCTCGCGTCGCACGCTGGACGCACTCATGGCGTACGCGTTCCTGGCACCGGCCATCCTGCTGTTCGCAGCGTTCTCCTACTACCCGCTGTATCGACTGTTCTGGTACGCCACGCACCGCCAGCCGCGCTTTCGCAACAAGGAGGCGACCTACGTCGGGTTCGGCCAGCTGTGGGACACGCTCCGCAGCGCCGACTTCACCTCGGGACTCGCGCACTCGGCGCAGTTCATGGTCTACACGGTGCCCCTCGGACTCACGCTCGGCGTGCTGCTCGCCGTCACCGCGCACCGCCGCCTGAAGGGGATCAAGATCTTCCAGACGATCTTCTCGTCGACCGTGGCGACGTCGGTGGCGGTGGCGTCGGTCGTGTTCTTCACGCTGGTGAACCCCGAGGTCGGGTACTTCAAGGACGTCCCGTGGCTGAGCCTCAACAGCCCCCGCTCCGCCATGTTCGCCGTGGCGCTCACGACCGTGTGGCAGAACCTGGGTCTCACGTTCATCGTGATCCTGGCGGCGTTGCAGGCGGTGCCCGACGAACTCACCGAGGCGGCGACGCTCGACGGGTTCGGCCCGGTCCGGCGCTTCTTCCGGATCACCGTGCCGCTCATCTCCCCCGCCCTGTTGTTCCTCGCCGTCGTCCTCGTGATCAGCGCGCTGCAGGCGTACGCACAGATCGAGCTGCTCACCGGCGGTGGGCCGGGCGGCGCCACCGAGACGCTGCTCTACAAGATCGCCGACCCGAAGGGCACCCGCAGTCTCGATGTCCGAGCGGGGTTGTCGATCGGACTGTTCGGGCTCACCGCCGTCGTGGCGATGGTCCAGTACACGCTGCTG
>CAJBIS010000021.1 GCA_903953195.1 uncultured Actinomycetes bacterium | reverse complement strand
GCCGGAGTCCTTCACCTTCTCGACGCCGACCGCTGCGGCCACATCGTACGCGCCGGACGCCACGGCGTAACAGGCCTGGCGCAACGCCTCGGAGCCGGTGGCGCAGTAGTTCTCGACACGGGTCACCGGCTTGCCCTCGAGCTTCAGCGGCGCCGCGAGCGTGATGCCGGACATGCCCGACTGTGCCGTGCCCAACCACCAGGCGTCGATGTCGGGGACGCTCAGGCCCACGCCGTTGAGCGCGTCGAATGTGGCATCGATCGCCAGATCCTCGGTGCTGCGGTCCCAGTGCTCCCGGAAGGGCGTACATCCCATCGAGATGATCGCAACGCGGTCCTTGATCCCGTGACTGCCCATCACTGCGCTCCCGTGTTGGTCGTGGGGGCCGGCACCGGCCGCGCCTTCCAGAAGTAGTTGCTGATGCCGTCGGCGACGCCGATCCGGCGGAACGTCATCTCGACCGGCATCCCGATCGACACGTCCGCGGCGGCGACGTCGGTGAGTTCCATCGGCAGGCGCCCACCGCCGTCGAAGTCGCAGACCGCGAACACGACCGGCGGCGACGGCGAGTACGCCAACGAGTCGACCGTGAACGTCGCGACCGTGGCGGTCTGGTCCGCCATCGGGGCGGGATCCATGTCGTCGAGATTCCCGCCGACGAACGACACCCGCGCCGGAGGCAGGTGCACCGCGTCGCTGGCACGGTCGCGGCTGCCGACGAACCCGTACTTCCAGTCGCCACGTCGCTCCGCCGCGGACGCCGACATGCGGGCGGGCTCGGGCCGGTTCGGTGGCTGCGTGGGCAGGACGCCCCGCCAGGACAGGTACTTCGCGTACGGCAACGAGGTGCCCGCCGCAGCCTGATCGGCGACGGTCGGGCCGTGCAGTGGCGCATCGGTGCGACGGAACAGGAAGACGTCGGCGCCGTCCGCGAGTGCGACGAGCGCCACCACCTGGCCCGGGGCCGCGTCCTCGAGCAGCGCCGCGAGGAGCAGGCCGGGGTGAGCGGCGCCCGTGAATCCGACACTGCGATCGAGGCGATCGGCGACGTCGACGCCGGCGGCACCGAGCCGCTTCGCCAGCCCAGCACCGGCCCGGACGTGCGGCGCTGAGATCGCAACCCGACTGACGTCGGCATCGTCGAGGCCTGCGGCTGCGAGCGCCCGCTTCCAGGCGTCCGCGCCCAGATCGTCGTACCGCTGCTGACCGAAGCGCTCCTCCCAGCCGTGCACGCGCAGCTCACCCGGAGCCTTCCAGCGGTCGAGGAACTCGCGAGTGGCCGAGGCGCTCCCGATGAACTCGGCGATCAGCGGTGCGACCGAGTCGTCACCGACGACGACCGCCGAGCCGGCATCGCCGCCGCCGGACTCGTCGACCGAACCCGCCGGTCCGGTCCGGACGTCTCCGGCGAGGACGGCGACCGCCGCCTCACCCGACCGCAGCGCGCTGCGCAGAGCACCCGACGCGCCCCGGAGACCCGGGCCGGCGTCGACCGCGGCGACCTCGACGTCGAGTCGCAACGCCGCGTGGACCAACGGCGCCGACGACTTCTCGGCGTAGACCGGTGCCGTGGTCGCGAACCACAGCGACTCGACCGGCACCATCGCGTCGGCGGAACGGAGCGCGTCACGACCGGCGGCGACGGCCAGCGTGATCGGGTCCTCGTCGTACGACGCCACGGTCCGTCGACCTGCCGGCGAGCCGGATCCGAGCACGTCGACGATGGACTGCCGCTCGAGCCGCCAGTGCGGCAGGTACCCGCTCGCCCCGATGATGCCTCGCATCTGATGCCCTCACTCTCTGTGGCGGCTACGGAAACGGCAGTCGTTCACGCAGTCACGGACGCAGCGCCGCAGTCTAGGGTGGGTGACCCAACAGTCCGGAATGCACCGGCACAACGCTCCCCTGCCCCCGTGCTCAGTGAGCACGGTCCGGAGCGGAGGAACCATGACCTCGACCACCACAGGGCGCCGGGCCCGCAATCGGGCCGCACGGCACGACCAACTGCTCGCCGCCGCCACCGAGCTCGTCGCTGAGAGCGGACTCGACGGCCTCACGATGCAGGGACTCTCGGAGCGGGTCGACTGCGCCGTCGGAACCATCTACACCTACTTCCCGTCCAAGTCCGCCCTCGTGGCGTCGCTCATGGGTGACGCCATCCGCCACCTGATGGACACCTACCACCGTGCTGCGGCGCGGTGGGACCGCGAACTCGACGACGTCGACGAGCCGACTGCGGCGCTCACCCGGATCCTGGCGTTCACGCAGCTGTTCGTCGCCAGCCGAGAGCTGCACCCGCGCGAATTCGAGTTCCTGCAGATGCTGATCACCACCCCCGAGTCGCTGATCGATCCCGACGACGTCGCCAGCGTGTTGCCGCAGTCGCTGGCGTTCCTGGCCGACATCCACCAGCTGCTCGAGGCCGCGGTGCAGGTCGGGGCGCTCGACGCCGTCGCCGGCGACGAGAGCTTCCGCCGGACACTGCGGTGGACGGGTGCGATCCACGGGGCGCTCCTGGTGTCCAACGTCGCCGACGTGTCCGGACTCCCCAACGCCGATGCGTTCAGCGCGAGTGGACTCGCCGACTCCGTGACCCGTGACCTGATGCTCGCCTGGGGCGCCCAGGCGGCCAGGCTCGATGACGCCGAGGCGGAACTCGCCATCCTTAGCGCAGACGGACTCGTCGTCCCAACCGCTGACGCCTCGCCCGCCGAGCCGTAGGCCACCGGACACCACCTCACGGTCGTCGCACGCCCGCCGCCTCAACGGTTGGCCAGCGGTCAGCTCACGATCGACGTCGGCGACCCGGCTGCCGTGAGGCGCCGAACAGCGCCGCGCCGGCCACGAGCAACACACAGCCGAGAATGAGCACGAGCTGACTCCGTGCACCGGTGAAGGCGAGCGCTGCCGATGAGTTGCCGGCCGTTCCGACCGCTTCCGGAGCAGCGGCGCCCGGAGGCGAGGGCACCGAGGTCGTCGTGACGCCGAGCACCTCGACCGCCGCCCCAGGAATCGTCGTGGTCGTCGCCGTCGGCACGGTTGAGGTGGCCACCGGAACGGTCGTGCTGGTGGTCGACTCCGGAACCGTCGTCGTGGTCGTGTCCTCCGGAACCGTCGTGGACGTCGTTGCCGTGACGAGCGTCGTGGTCGTGGTCTCCGGAACCGTCGTCGTGGTGGTCGTGGTTTCCGGGACCGTCGTGGACGTCGTTGCCGTGACGAGCGTCGTGGTCGTCGTCTCCGGAACCGTCGTCGTCGTGGTCGTCGACGTGGTGGTCGTCGTCTCCGGAACCGTCGTCGTGGTGGTCGTGGTTTCCGGGACCGTCGTCGTGGTGGTCGTCGTCTCCGGAACCGTCGTCGTGGTGGTCGTCGTGGTCTCGGGAACCGTCGTCGTGGTCGTCGTGGTCTCGGGATCCGTCGTCGTGGTCGTCGGCGTGGTGGTCG